>NZ_JBFUAU010000017.1:0-171492 GCF_056406115.1 Arthrobacter sp. P1_D4
GGGCGCGGGTGGGCGCGGGTGGGCGCGGGTGGGCGGCGTGGGCAGGCGGTGCGGCCGGCGCCACGGGACATGCCCATTCTTGGTCTGCGCGGCCGGACATGTGCCGCAGGATTCACGCGTTCCGTGGAACGTGCCTTCCTGGGCGTGCGCAGAGACCCCGTCCCCTAAGCGGGACATGCCCAGCGTTGGTCCCGAGCAACGGACACAATGCCAATATGCCCATCCCTGGCCCGCGCCGAGGGACATGCCCTGCGGGATTTCGGCCCTCAAAGGGACATGTCCAGCGGCGGGTGCTCACGCTGGGCATGTCCCGCGGGATTCACGCGTTCCGCGGAACGTGCCTTCCCGGGCGTGCGCCGCGACCCCATTCCCTACGCGGGACATGCCCAGTGCTGGTCCCGATCAATGGACACAATGCCAATATGCCCATCCCTGGCCCGCGCCCAGCGACATGCCCAGCGGGATTTGAGCCCTGCAAGGGACATGTCCAATACTGGCCCGCGCCGAGGAACATGCCCAGCGGAAATTCAGCCCTGCAAGGGACATGTCCCGTGCTGGCCCGCGCCGAGGGACATGTCCCGCGGGTTTTGAGGGCTGCAAGGGACATGTCCATCGGTGGGTGCTCACGCTGGGCATGTCCCGGGGATGGGCAGGAGGCTACTCCCCCAGCACTTCCAGGGCCTCGAGCCATTCGAGTTCAAGGGCTTCGCGTTCCCCGGCCAGTTCCTGGAGTTTCGCGTTGAGTCCGGCGAGCTGGTCGAACTTGCTCGCGTCCCCGGCCCCGGCGGTCATCTGGGCGTGGATCTTGTCTTCCTGCTGCTTGAGTTTGCCGAGCTGGCGGTCGATCCGGTTCTTGGCCTTGCGGGCGTCGCGCTTTTCGGCCTCAGACGGGCCGCTGGCGACGGGAGCGGATCCCCCGCCGGCGGAGGTGACGGGGTTGCCGCCGCCGGTGATCGTGGAGCCTGCCAGGGCCCCTTCCCGCAGTTCGAGGTACTGGTCCACGCCGCGGGGCAGGGCGCGGATCTTGCCGTCGCCAAGGAGCGCCATCTGGTGGTCCGTGACGCGCTCGAGCAGGTAGCGGTCGTGGCTGACGACGACGAGCGTGCCGGGCCAGCCGTCGAGCACATCTTCGACGGCGGCGAGGGTGTCGGTGTCGAGGTCGTTGGTCGGCTCGTCAAGCATCAGCACGTTCGGCTCCCCCACGAGCAGGCGCAGGAGCTGCAGCCGCCGGCGTTCGCCACCGGAGAGGTCCTTGACCGGGGTCCACTGCTTTTCGTTGGTGAAGCCCAGCTGCTCCACGAGCTGGCCGGCGGTGAATTCCTTGCCGCCGACGTTGAAGGAGCGCTTTTCCCGCTCGATCACTTCGATCACACGCAGGTCCGAGACGTCGTCGAGTTCCTTGACCTCCTGGGTCAGGACCGCGGTGACCACCGTCTTGCCGCGCTTGACCTTCCCGGAGGAGGGCTGGATCTCGCCGTTGAGGAGTTTGAGCAGGGTGGTCTTGCCGGCGCCGTTGACGCCCACGAGGCCGAGCCGTTCCCCGGGGGCGAGGCGCAGCGTGATGTTGTCGAAGAGCTTCTGCCCGGGCTCGCCGCCGAGGAAGTCCAGCGAGACGTGCTCGAGGTCCAGGACATCCTTGCCCAGCCGGGCGGTGGCCATCTTGCTCAGCGCCGTCGAGTCGCGCGGCTCGGGGACGTCCGCGATCAGGGCGTTGGCTGCCTCGATCCGGAACTTGGGCTTGGCGGTGCGGGCCGGGGCACCGCGCCGGAGCCAGGCGAGTTCCTTCTTCACGAGCTGCTGGCGCTTGCTTTCCATCACTGACGCAGAGCGGTCCCGCTCCGCGCGGGCCAGGACGTAGGCGGCATAGCCGCCGTCGAACGGGTCCATGATGCCGTCGTGGATTTCCCAGGTCTTGGTGCAGACTTCGTCGAGGAACCACCGGTCGTGGGTGACCACGAGGAAGGCGCCCTGGTTGGCCCGCCAGCGGGTCTTCAGGTGCCGGGACAGCCACGCGACGCCTTCGACGTCGAGGTGGTTGGTGGGCTCGTCGAGCATGATGACGTCGTGGTCCTCGATCAGCAGCTTGGCCAGCGCCACACGCCGCTTCTGCCCGCCGGAGAGCGCGTGGACGTTGGCGTGCCAGTCGACGTCGGACACCAGCCCGCCCATGACTTCACGGATCTGGGGATTGCGGGCCCACTCGTAGTCGGCCTGGTCCCCCACGATCGCGGCGCCGACGGTGAGGTCGCCGTCGAGCACGTCGCTCTGGTCCAGGTAGCCGATGTTGACCTCGCTGCGCTTGGTCACCCGGCCGGAGTCCGGGGTGGAGCGCATGGCCAGCAACCGCATCAGGGTTGACTTGCCGTCACCGTTGCGGCCCACCATGCCGATCCGGTCGCCCTCTTCAAGGCCGAGGGTAATGCCATCGAGGACGGTACGGGTTGCATACGAGACCGTGAGGTTCTCGCCGCCGAGCAGGTGTGCCACTGGGAACTGCTTTCTTAGGTGTATCGGTGAAGTGAAGCTGTGAAGTCATCGGATGCGATGCGTCAAAAGCTCCTAAAGGAGCGTATCGGAGATGATGCGGGCCCCGTGCACCGGCCCGTGCACCGCCATGGCGTCGAGGCTGTGGTGCCGCAGCTCTTCGGCGAGCCCGGCGGCCGCGGCGGGGCTGTGTGCGAGGAACGCGACGGTGGGTCCGGAGCCGGAGACGATGCCCGCGATCGCGCCGCAGGCCTCGCCGCGGCCCAGGGTCTCGCGCAGGCCCGGGGCCAGTTCGATCGAGGCGCGCTGGAGGTCGTTGACCAGCACTCGGCTCAGGGCGTCGGCATCGCCGCTGCGCAGAGCCGTGAGCACGCCGGGATCCACGGCGTCGGGTTCGTCCACCGCCAGGCCCTCGGCCGCGCGCAGGCGGTCCAGGGTGCGGTAGACCTCAGGGGTGGGCAGGCCGAAGTCCGCGCTGACCAGGACCCAGTCCGTCTGGGCCTTGACCAGGGCCGGCGAGAGGTCATCGCCCAGGCCCAGTCCGACGGCGGTGCCGCCCAGCAGCGCGAAGGGAACATCGGCGCCGAGCTCGGCGGCCAGGTGGGCCAGCTCATCGCGGGACAGTCCGCTGTTCCACAATGCGTCGCAGGCCAGCAGGGTGGCGGCGGCGTCGGCCGATCCGCCGCCCATGCCGCCAGCCACGGGCACCCGTTTGGTGATCTCCAGGTGGACACCCGTGGAGTGTTCCGAGACGTCGGCCATGATGGCAGCGGCTTTGTAGGCCAGGTTGCGGTGATCGAGCGGAATGTCCACCCCGTCGAGGTCCACGGTGCTCGCGTCGCTGATGCTGACGGTGATCTCGCCGGTATCGGTGCTGGTGGCGGCAATTTCTTCGTAGAGCGAGACAGCCAGGTAGACGCTGGCCACGGAGTGGTAGCCGTCCGGCCGCAGCGGTCCGACATCCAGTGAGACGTTAACCTTGCCTGGAGCTTTCACCCGGACGGTCCTCGCGGCAAAGCGCCCTCTCACTGCGTTCATGGCTCCACGCTATGGCATCGCGGCCCGGGCTCCAAGCACGCAACCGCCCCCGGAGGCGCCCATGCGGAGCTCACAAGGAGCTCAGGAGTCCGGTTGTCCGTGGGCTTCGGCGATTCTGGCGAACGCCGCGATGTCGATCACTTCGCCGCGTGCGGTGGGGTCGACGCCGGCGGCCCGCAGGCAGCGTTCGGCCTCGGCGGCGCTGCCGGCCCAGCCGGCCAGCGCGGCCCGGAGCGTCTTGCGGCGCTGCGCGAAGGCGGCGTCGATCACGGCGAAGACCTGCTCCCTGGTGGCGGTCGTGACGGGGGGCTCCCGGCGCGTGAAGGCGACGAGTCCGGAATGGATCTTGGGCGCTGGCCAGAAGACGTTCATGCCGATCACGCCGGCCTTGCGCATGCTGCTGTACCAGGCGGCTTTGACGGATGGAACGCCGTAGGTCTTGGAGCCGGGGCCGGCCGCGAGCCGGTCGGCGACTTCATCCTGGACCATGACCAGGCCGTGCTGCAGGCTCGGGAAGTGCTGCAGGAGGTGCAGCACCACGGGAACGGCCACGTTGTAGGGAAGATTCGCCACGAGGGCGGTCGGTTCGACGGGAAGTTCGGTGACCCGCATGGCGTCGGCCAGGACGAGGTGGAAGTTCCCGGCGGCGTGCGGACGCCACTCGGCCACAGTGGCCGGCAGGCGCCCGGCAAGGACCGGATCGATTTCGACGGCGACCACGCTGCGGGCGGCGTCCAGCAGGCCAAGGGTCAGTGACCCGAGTCCGGGGCCGACTTCCAGGACGGTCTCATCGGCGCGGATGTCGGCGGCGTTCACGATCCGCCGGATGGTGTTGCCGTCGATGACGAAGTTCTGCCCGAGGGTCTTCGTGGGCCGCACGCCGATTTCCTCTGCCAGCCGGCGGATATCGGAGGCACCCATCAGCGGTGCGGGCGCCGCTCCGGGCAGGCTTTCGGGGGCGGAGGGGCTCGGTTCAGTCACCTAGGTATCCTATCCCGGCGCCGGTACGCCGCAGGCCGGGTCCGGAGGGAATCCGGACCCGGCCTGTGCTCTCCCTGGCTGTGGTCGGCAGCCGCGGGAGTCGGGCGTTCAGTGGCGGGCGGTCAGTGGCGGGCAGTCAGCCGCCGGCCTGGCCTGCTAGCTGGAGGCGGCCCAGCCGCAACCCCAGGGCTGCAGTCCGCGCTGGGCGTAGACCCGGTTGGCGACGGCGATCTGCTGGGCCTTGGTGGCGGCAGCGGCGTTCGGGGCGTAGGCGCCGCCGCCCGAGCTGAGCCAGGTGCCGACGTCGAACTGCAGGCCACCGTAGTAGCCGTTGCCGGTGTTGGTGGACCAGTTGCCGCCGGATTCGCACTGGGCGATCTTGTCCCACATGCCCTGGTTCATCATGGCGGGGGCGGCCGCACCGGTGTTGGCGGCGGGCTTGGGCTTTTCCTTGGTGCCGACAGTGACCTTTTCGGTGACGGGCTGGACGCTGACGGTCTCGGACACCAGGGTCCGGGAGGCTTCGCGGCCATCCACGAGGACCAGCTTGAAGTTCTTGCTGGTGGTGCCGGCGACGCCGGCCTGGGTGACCTTCTTCTCACCCTTGAACATGTCAGCACTCTCGGTGGTGAGTGTTTCGAAGGCGACGGGCTCGGTGGTGTTGGCCGTCTTGCTGACGTCGACGCGGGAGACCTTAATCACCATGTCATTGACCACCGGGGCGTTCCCGGGCTGGGATACGCGGTCGCTGGCCCCGAGCGAAAGCCCGGCGTCCTCGAGCACTTTGGCGACTGTGGCCGCCGTCGTGGTGGTCGCTGCCGCCTTGCCGTCCGCAACGAGGCTCACCTTTTTAGGCGTCGAGATGGAGACGAAGGAGCCGGAGACGGCGAGCTGGGCGTCCTTGGGCACGGAGACCTGCGAGGCGCTGGCCACGCCGAGTTCGGTCACGAGCCCCTCGACGGTGGGTGCGGTGGTGGAGATGGTCCGTTCGGCGCCGTCCAGGCTGACCTTGACGGCCTTGGCGAGGTTGACGTTGATGACTGACCCGTCCTGCACGTGGGCGTCCGCTGAAGGCGACACCCTGTCAGATGGCTGCAGTTCAACCTTGGCACTCTTGACGACTTCCCCGACGGTTCCGCCGAAGGTCTGGACGGAGCTGACTTTGCCATCCACGTTGAGTGTGATCGTCTTGTTATTGCCGACGAAGGCCACGAGGCCCAGCACCAGTGCCACCAGCACCACGAGCTGCGTGCCAACCTTGACGAAGCTGAACTTGCCGTCCGATGTGAAGAACTTGACCACAATTGCCCGAATCTCTTGGACCTTCCGGGCACGGGGAAAAGTGCACGTGGCCATCCACCGCGAGCGCGCCAACGGCGGCTCCGGACAGCGTCCGGAGCGTCACGGAACATGCGTGCACTGCCTCACCCAAAACGAGAGCGCGCATGTGGTTTGTTGGCCACAATGCACGCCCTGCTGGAGTGAAATTATCCGTAGGCCTTCCCCGACCCCGGCTAATAGTTGACCACTGTAATCGAAGCGTTATAAAGGAACCAAGAATTTGTGCATACCTGGTATCTATGCCGGGGAGCTGGATGAGGGCGGTTCAGTCCCAGGATCCGTACGCCCGCACCGTATTTGCGGCGATCTGCGCACACAGCCCGGAAAGCTCCGACCCGGTCACATCGGCCATAGCCCGCACGGTGTACGGAACCATGTAGCTCGCGTTGGGCCGGCCGCGATGCGGGTGCGGGGTGAGGAAGGGCGCGTCGGTCTCGACCAGGATCCGGCTCGGCTCAGCGATAGACAGCGCGTCCCGCAGGTCCGTCGCGTTCTTGAATGTCACAGTTCCGGCAAAGGACATGTACCAGCCCTCCGCGTTGCAGGTCCGGGCGAGTGCCTCGCCGCCGGAGAAACAGTGGAAGACCACCCGCTCCGGGGCCCCCTCTTCGCGCAGGACCTGGACGACGTCGTCGTGGGCGTCGCGGTCGTGGATTTGCAGCGTCAGTCCGAGCCGTTTGGCGATGTCGATATGGCGGCGGAACGAATAGCGCTGGTGGGTCAGGCCCTCCCCCTCGGTCCGGAAGAAGTCCAGGCCGGTCTCCCCGATCGCCCGGATCCTCGGATGGCCGGCGAGCGCCTCGATCTCGGCCAGGGCATCCTCCAGGCCGCCGCGCCGGGCGTAGCCGGGGGCGTCGTTGGGGTGGAGGGCAACAGCGCCCAGGAGCCGGGAATCGAGGTCGACCGCGTTGACCGTAAACCGGGACGATTCGAGGTCGCAGCCCACCTGCACGGCGCCTTGCACGCCCACGGCGGCGGCGGCATCGAGGGCGTCCTTGATGCCCACCTCAAGCTCCGCGTCGGGAAAGTCCAAATGCGTGTGGTTGTCCATGACCGGCACGGGAAGCGGTTCCGGTGCGGGCGGATACCCGCTGCGTCCGGTACCGTCGTTTCCAGGCGACCGGAAGGGGACGGGAGTGAGGGGATTGAGCATTCATCCACCCTAACCGGAGGCCAGATTTCCCCGGAACTCTCTGTCAGGGCCGGCAGTTGTGTTAGTAGTCTGTTAATACTCTGTAATTTCCCCGTTAGGAAACAGGTGAATGCCACTGCGGGGCCCCGGCCGCCGCGGGCGGTCAGATCCGGGACCCACCAGGGCTGAAAGGCTGCCGATGGATTACCACCGCACTTCCGTAGACGACATCCTCCCCCAGGGACAGAGTCTCCCAGGCCGCCCGTCCTTGGACCCAAACGCATCCGGACAGCGGCCCCCGCGGCATGAACTGCCGGCCATGGATGCCGACGCTTTCCACTCAGCCAGCACCCGGATCCTGACGGCGATCAATACGGTCATCGACGGCAAGGCCGAAGCGGCCAAACTGGCGCTCACGGTCCTCCTCGCCCAGGGCCACCTGCTCCTCGAAGACGTCCCGGGGGTGGGCAAGACGCTCCTGGCGAAGACGCTGGGCCGCACCATCGACTGCTCCGTCAGCCGGATCCAGTTCACCCCGGACCTGCTCCCGTCCGACGTCACGGGCGTGTCCATCTACAACCAGGCGACCCGGACCTTCGAGTTCCGGCACGGCGCGGTGTTCGCCAATATCGTCATCGGGGACGAAATCAACCGCGCCTCGGCCAAGACCCAGTCGGCCCTGCTGGAGTGCATGGAGGAGCACCAGGTCACGGTGGACGGCACGTCCTACCGGCTGGATGAGCCCTTCATGGTGGTGGCGACGCAGAACCCCATTGAGATGGAGGGCACGTATCCGCTGCCGGAAGCGCAGCGGGACCGCTTCATGGCCCGGATTTCCATGGGCTACCCGGACCGTGAGTCCGAGATGGAGATGCTCGAAACCCACCAGGCCTCCTCTCCGCTGGCGCGTGTGACGGCAGTGGTCACCGCGGCGGAAGTGGCCGCCATGATTGCCACGGTGCAGCAGGTATACGTGTCCCGGTCCATCAAGGAATACACCGTGGCCCTGGGCCGGGCCACGCGGGAAAGCGGGCTTCTCCGGCTCGGCGCCAGCCCGCGGTCCATGCTGCAGCTCCTGCGTGCGGCGAAGGCCACCGCCGCGTTGGAGGGCCGGGACTTTGTGCTGCCGGACGACGTCGTCAGCGTCGCCGAAGCGGTGCTCGCCCACCGGATCATCCTCGACCGCAAGGCGGCCAGCGCGGGTGAGACGCCGCAAAGCGTCATCCGGGCAATCATCGCCAAGATACCCGTCACCCCGGACGTGACGGCCTCACCCAACGGAACCGGCGGCCCTGGCCGGAAGAAGGCCTCGGCCATGGCAGCCGCGCCGCCGCCCAACGTGCCCAATCCGCACTAGGGAATGGCTCCGCCGTGGCGATAAGGGATCGGTTCCCCGGGCACTTCTTCAGCAGCCGCGGCTGGGGCCTGCTCGGCGCGGGTGCGGTGTCGCTGCTGGCCGCGCAGATCATGGGGCGCCGGGACCTGCTGGCCCTGGCCGTCCTGCTGCTGGTGCTGCCGGTGCTCGCCCTGGCTGGAACCCGGGTCCTGAAGCCGAGGTTCCGGGTCTACCGCGAATTCAGCCCGTCGCCGGTTGAAACGTCCGCCCGTGCCACGGTGCGGCTGGCCGTCGCGCGGACCGGGGCGGGCACAGGCCACGCCGTCATGGAGGAACACTTGCCGGCCCGGTTCGGCGAATCGCCTGTCTTCCGGTTCCCGGCCCGTGCGGCAGCCGGCGGCACCAGCCGCTATGAGTACCACCTCCGCTCGGCCAGGCGCGGCCAGTTCCTGATCGGGCCCGTCACGGCGGAATTCAGCGATCCCTTCGGGCTCTCCTTCCACCGCCACGCGATTGACGACGGCGACCTCCTCACCGTGACGCCCGCCGCCATCGAGCTGCCGGAGACCGGGCTCGCCGGTGCCCGCGGGCACGACGGTGTCACACCCACGAGGGCCCGGGCCAATCCCAGCGACGACGACGTCATGACCCGCGAATACCGCCACGGGGATCCGCTGCGCCGGGTGCACTGGGCCGCGACCGCCCGCCACGGTTCGCTCATGGTGCGGCAGGAGGAATCCGTCACGACCCCCGAGGCGACCATCATCCTGGACCAGCGGCTCTCGGCCTACCCCCACGGGGTGTTCGGCCACAGTGCACATTCCTCCGGCGGCCACCCGGGCGGCGGCGAGGGGGACGGCCACGACCTGCTGACCTCTGATGCCTTCGAGTGGGCTGTCACGGCGGCGATGTCGATCGGGGCGCACCTCGCGGAACGCAACTACTCACTGCGGTTCCTGGACAGCGCGGGCGCGCCGGCCTTCCGGAATTCGCCGTCCGCTCCCGACCCGGAAGCCGAGGAATACACCGGAACGGCCGGGCTGCAGTCCATCGCCGAAAGCCTGGCTGCCATCGAGCTTTCCGGCCCGCACCACACCCACCACCACAACCACCCGCGCCGTGACCGCCCGGCGCCCCGCCCCCAGGCCCGCCCGCAGGAGGCCGCGGCGGGAACCAGCACCGGGTCCTCCGCGGCGGGTGGATTCCGCTCCGGGGCCGCTGCGGGCACCGGGGGTGCCCCGCACGCCTTCGACGACACCCTGATGGACAAACTTTCCGCCCACCGGCTCCGCGGACCTGTCCTGGCGGTCCTGGGCAGCCTGACTCCGGCCGAGGCCCGGGCGCTGTCCCCGGCCGCCGGGTTCGGCGCGAACGCCTTCGCGCTGCTGGTCACGGACCGGGCACAGGACTCCGGCGAAGTGCCCGAGGTGCTGGAGGCGCTGCGGCTGGGCGGATGGCGGGCCCTGGCGGTATCCGCCCAGAGCTCACTGCCTGACGCCTGGGCAGCCTTCGACCAGGCAGACCCGGGGATTTCCGCCGGGGCCGACGTCCGCCGCGGCGTGGGGGGCCGGCCATGACCCTCGCCCCGCAACGCAGCCACGGAACCGGCACCGGCACGGCCGGCGAAGAAGAACCGACAGCCCTCTCCCCCGGTGCGGCGTCCCGGCCGGACGGACCCGGTGCCAAGCCCTGGGTGATGGCGACCGCCGTCGCGGTGGCCGTCGCGGGCGCGGCCCTCGGATTCAACGGCGTCCTGCGGGGCTGGGCCTGGTACTCCCCGGTGTTCAGTACCGTCCTCTCCGTTGCGTTCTCCCTCGCGGTGCTCCGGTCCCTGCGTGCCCGGCCCTGGCTGGTCACCGCCGGCGGCCTGGTGGCGCTGATCGTGGCCGTGACCTTCATCTTCTTCCGGCAGCACAGCATTGCCGGGTTCATCCCCTCCCCGGAGACCATGAACTACCTGGGAAAGTTCCTCCGGCGGGCCAGCGAAACGGTCCTGGCCGAGAGCACCCCAGTGGCCCCCAACGCCGGAATCGTCATGCTGATCTGCGCGGTCCTCGGACTGCTCGTGATCCTCATCGATGCCCTGGCGTTCCCGCTGGCGCTGCCGGCCACGAGCGGGCTCGGGATCCTGGCAATCCTCGTGGTGCCGGCCATGGTCAAGCCGCAAAGCGTGGGGGTGCTGGGGTTCGTGGGCGCCGCAGTCGGGTACCTTTTGATCCTCGGCTGCAGCCATTGGTACACGCCGGATACCCGCACCCTGGCCGACACCGCCCGCAACCCCGGGCAGCTGCGGCGCGGCACGGTCACGGCCGTCGCGGCGCTGACCCTCACGCTGGTGCTGCAGCTGGCCATCCCGGGTTTCGACCAGGGCACGTTCCCGCAGGGCTCGCGGCTGAACCCGTTCGGCGGCGCCACCGGCCTCAATCCGATGATCAGCCTGGGCAACAGCCTGCGCAGCCCCTCCGGCGAGGGCCGGATCACCTTCGCCACGAACGCGCCGACGACGCCGTACCTGCGCTCGGTGACGGTGGACACCTTTGACGGCGATGCCTGGTCACCCGATGACCGGGAGTCGAGCCGGCAGCCGGGAACAGGCCGGCTCGAGGCCGGGCATGAGACCGCCCCGGCCGAGCTCCGCGTGATTACGGCCGTCAACACCGGCCAGTACACGAGCCCGTACCTGCCCGCGCCGTATGCGCCGGAAGCGGTCAACGGCCTCTCGGGGCGCTGGAGCTGGGACCCCGCCACGCTGAGCATCAAGGGTGTGGACACAAATTCCCGCGACCAGCAATATGTGGTCTCGTCCGTGACTCCGCAGCTCACGGCAGCGCTGCTGGCGGGCGCTTCCGGGCAGGTGCGCGGTGTCCCCGAACTGTTCCTCCGGGAACCGTCGAATGTTCCGGAGGTTGTGCGCAGCACGGCTAGGACTGTGACGGCGGGTGCCAACTCGCCGTATTCGCGGGCCATGGCCATCCAGAGGTATTTGCGCTCCGCCGAGTTCACCTACTCTCTGCAGTCCCCCGTGCAGGGCGGCTACGACGGCAACGGCCTGTCCGTGCTGGCGGACTTCCTGACCCAGAAGAGCGGCTACTGCATTCATTTCGCCTCCGCCATGGCCGTGATGGCCAGACTGGAGGGCATTCCGAGCAGGATCGCCGTGGGCTACGCGCCGGGGCGGCCCACCGGGGCCACGGTGGCGGTCTCGGGCCAGGGCCCGCTTCCGGAGTTCGAGGTCGATGCCCGGGACGCCCACGCCTGGCCGGAGCTCTACTTCCAGGGCGTGGGCTGGGTCGCGTTTGAGCCGACACCGTCCCGCGGCGTCGTTCCGGCGTACGCCACGGATGCCGCCGCCCGCAGCGGTGCCAGCACCAACGACCGCAACGACGCCCTGACCCCCGGTGACGGTTCCACCCAGGCACCGTTCCCGGCCCCCGGCACGGTCCCGCTTCCCGGGGCGGGCACACCGGCGCCCAGCGGCGCGCAGGCGGCACAGGCGCTGTACGGTGTTGCCGCCGTGCTGCTGCTGGCGCTGCTGGTGGCCTCCCCGCGGCTGGTGCGCAGCGGCGTGCGGCGCCGCAGGCTCAGGACGGCGGCCCGCGGCAATCCCGGCGTCACGGCCGGGACGGCGCTGCCGGCCTGGGCGGAACTGCGGGATCTGGCCACAGACTACGGGGTGGCGCCCGGAGCGAGCGAAACGCCGCGGAATTTCTCCGAGCGGTTGCGCGCCTCGACGGTTTTCGGGGAACCCGGCGGTGCGGACGGGCCCGGCCAGCGGGCCGCGGCGGCCCTGACCGAGGACTTCGAACGTGAGCAGTACGGCCGCCCGGGCGGCGTGGCCGGCCCGGCGCGGACCGCAGGCTCCGCGGATCCGGCCGACTCCGCCGCTGCCAGGATCGCCCTGGTGCAGGCCTCGCTGCGCGCAAACGCCGGCTTCCTGGTCCGGCTGCGCGCGGCATGGCTGCCGCCGTCGGTCATGGCCGGCTGGCGGCGGGCCCTCCGGCTGCCCCGCGGGTTCCTCTCCCGGACAGCACTACGCACCCGGCGGGGGTTCGCGGGATCCTGGGGGAAGATCCGCAACTCCGTCCGCCGGGTGCGCCGCGGGTAGCTGGTGTGGCTAGCCGGCGTAGGGGTCGGCGATGCCGATGTACTGCGTGTAGAGGTATTCCTCGATGCCCTCGAGACCGCCTTCGCGCCCCAGGCCGGACTGCTTGACGCCGCCGAACGGGGCGGCAGCGTTGGAGACCACGCCGGCGTTCAGGCCCAGCATGCCGGTCTCAAGCCGTTCGCCCATCCGGATGCCCCGGTTCAAGTCCCGGGTGAAGACGTAGGCCACCAGCCCGTATTCGGTGTTGTTCGCGAGCCGGACAGCCTCGTCCTCGGTGTCAAAGGTGATGATCGGGGCGACGGGTCCGAAGATTTCCTCGGACAGGATCCGGCTGCCCTCGGTCACGCCGGTGAGGATCGTGGGCTTGTAGAAGTAGCCCGGGCCCTCGACGGCGGAGCCGCCGGTCACTGCGACAGCACCGGAGTTCACGGCGTCGGTGACGAGTTCGTGGACCTTGTCCCGGCTCTTGGCATCGATCAGCGGGCCGACCTTGGACTCGGCCTCGGTGCCCCGGGCCGTGGTCATCTCCGCCATCTTCGCGGCGAACTTCTCCGCGAACTCGGCCGCGACGGACTCGTGCACGATGAACCGGTTCGCCGCCGTGCAGGCCTCGCCCATGTTCCGCAGCTTCGCCAGCATCGCCCCGGCGACTGCGGCGTCGATGTCGGCGTCCCCGAACACTACGAACGGGGCGTTCCCGCCGAGTTCCATCGAGGTCCGGAGCACCGTCTCGGACGCATCAGCGAGCAGCCGGCGGCCGACCTCGGTGGAACCGGTGAAGGACAGCTTGCGCAGGCGCTGATCCTTGATCAGCGGACCCGTGGTGGCGCCGGCCGTGGAGGTCGGGATGACGTTCAGGACACCGGCGGGCAGGCCGGCCTCGACCATCACGGCCGCGAACAGCTGGGAGGTCAGCGGGGTCAGGTTCGCGGACTTGAGCACCATCGTGCAGCCGGCCGCGACCGCGGGGGCGATCTTGCGGGTGGCCATCGCCAGCGGGAAGTTCCACGGCGTAATCAAAAGGCACGGGCCCACGGGCTTCTTGGTCACCAGCAGCCGGGACCTGCCGTCCGGGGAGACCGAGTAGCGGCCGAACGCGCGGACGGCCTCTTCCGAGAACCAGCGCAGGAACTCGGCGCCGTAGGTGACCTCGCCACGGGCCTCGGCCAGCGGCTTGCCCATCTCCAGGGTCATCAGGAGCGCGAAGTCCTCGGCCCGTTCGGTCACCAGCTCGAAGGCGCGGCGCAGGATCTCGCCGCGTTCCCGGGCCGGGACCTTGGCCCAGGACTCCTGCGCGGCAGCGGCCGCGTCCAGGGCCGCTTTGCCGTCTTCGGGACC
This sequence comes from Arthrobacter sp. P1_D4, assembly GCF_056406115.1. Taxonomy (NCBI): domain Bacteria; kingdom Bacillati; phylum Actinomycetota; class Actinomycetes; order Micrococcales; family Micrococcaceae; genus Arthrobacter; species Arthrobacter sp. P1_D4. Next base: position 13,756 of record NZ_JBFUAU010000017.1, read on the forward strand.
GGCGTCGGCAATGCTGAGCAGGACCTTCCCGGTCGCGGGATCCTCGACGTCGAAGGTCTTCCCGGACACGGCCGGACGCCATTCGCCGTTGATCAGCAGACCCGTCGGAACGGACGCCAGCAGGGCGCTCTCCCGGTCCGCGGAAACAATAGGCTGGGCAGTTACAGTCACAATGACTCCCTCGTCAGCAATTCGGTTGAACTAGTGTGGGCACAAGTTTTTGAATGAGTTTTCGTTGTAGGCGCTCGTTCCCACAGGCAGGCACGGGCGTCTGGATTACTGCCACGCTACTGCCGCGCTCACTGGCAAGTCTATGCATGTGCGCACTACTGTATCCAAACTATGCTGTGCAGCTGCACAACCGTTCTGCGTGGGCGTGGAGCCCGGTTCCGGCCCCCGAGGCACGGCGGCGCGCCGGAACCCGCCTCCCGGCACCCACCACCTGGCTCAGCGCACGGCTCAGCGCGCGGCGAGGACCGCGGCATAGAGTTCGCGCTTGCTGACCTTCGCGTCATCGGCCACTGCGGCGACGGCCTCCTTCAGCCGGATGCCCTGGGCTATCAGCCCGTTGACGGCAGCCACATGATCCTCGGGACGGCCGGGTTCGCGTTCCGGGGCGCCGCCCACTACCACGGCAATTTCGCCGCGCACTTCGCTTGACTCGGCCCATTCAAGCAGTTCGCGCAGGGTGCCGCGGATGACCTCTTCATAGGTCTTGGTGAGTTCACGGCAGACGGCGGCCCGGCGGTCGGCGCCAAAGCTCTCCCGCAGGGCCCTCAGCATGGGCTCCAGCCGGTGCGGCGCCTCGAAAAACACCATGGTGCGCCGCTCGGTGTCGAGATCGGCCAGCCGCGAGGAGCGTTCACCGGCCTTGCGCGGCAGGAAGCCCTCGAAGCAGAACCGGTCCGTCGGCAGGCCCGACAGTGCCAGGGCGGTCAGCACTGCGGAGGGTCCGGGCGCGGCGGTGACGGTGAGGCCGGCCGCCACGGCGCCTTCAACCAGCCGGAACCCCGGATCAGAGACCGAGGGCATGCCGGCGTCGGTCACCATCACCAGGGTCTTGCCGGACCGGACCTGCGCCAGCAGGTCAGCCGTCTTGGCTGCCTCATTGTGCTCGTGATAGCTGATGATCCGGCCCGCCACAGTGACGCCGAGGTTCTGCACGAGGCGGTGCAGCCTCCGGGTGTCCTCCGCGGCGACGATGTCCGCCGTCGCGAGCAACTCCACGAGCCGCGCCGAGGCATCGCCCGCATTGCCGATCGGCGTCGCGGCGAGGACGATCCTGCCGGGCCCGCCGGAGGCGGACACAGAGGCGGAAACAGACGCCGAATCAGGGGCGGGAACGGCGGCGGCGTCATCGCCGTCGAAGGGAGGATCGAGGGGAGGAAGGGGGGAAGGGCTGGGTTCGTGGTCCACAGGACCAGCCTACTGCCGCCGGGGCGGGGGCCTGCGAGCACAGCTGCGAAAGGTAGCATGGGCAACGTGACCCAGACCCCCACGCGGCAGCCCGAGACTGGCCCTGATGCATCGCCGGCAACAGGTCCCGGCCGTCCCGACGGCCGGGCGGCCGGCAAGGACCGGAACCGCTTCAGCACCGGCCGCAACCTTGAAGGGCACCGCTGGATCGGCCGCCCCGCCGAGGCCAACACCCCGGAGGCCCTCCGGGAGCGCCTGATCGGCGGCCTCCAGAGCTGGCGGGACTACCCGGCGTCGCTTCGGCTCTGGTACTGGCTCATTCCCGTCCTGACGGCCGCGCTGGGCGGCGTCCTGCGGTTCGTCCGGCTGGACACGCCGCGCAACCTGGTCTTTGACGAAACGTACTATGTCAAAGACGCGTACTCATTCCTGGTCAGCGGATACGAGCGCAGCTGGCCGGACCGGGCGAACGACTCGTTCATCGCCGGCAACCCCGGCGTGCTGCTGAACACGCCGGAGTACGTCGTCCACCCGCCGGTCGGCAAGTGGATGATCGCCGCGGGCATGTGGCTGTTCGGGGCGGACAATCCCTTCGGCTGGCGGTTCGGTGCGGCCCTGACGGGGACACTGTCCATCCTCCTGCTGGCCCTGATCGCGCAAAAGCTCTTCCGCTCGCTCACCCTGGGTGCCGTGGCCGGCATCCTGCTCGCCGTGGACGGTCACCACCTGGTCATGTCCCGGACCTCGCTGCTGGACATCTTCCTGATGTTCTGGATCCTCGCCGCGTTCGGGGCCCTGCTGATGGACCGCGACGACGGCCGGAGGCGGCTCGCTGCCCGGCTCGGCCGGCAGGCCGCGGCCTCCGCCACGGGGCGGCCCTCGGCGCTGCAGCTCACCTCCGGGCCCTGGCTCGGCATCCGGTGGTGGCGCCTCGCGGCGGGCGTCTGCCTGGGCCTGGCGGTCGGCACGAAATGGTCCGCCCTGTTCTTTCTGGCCGGATTCGGCCTGCTGACCGTCTTCTGGGACCTCAGCGCGCGGCGCATAGCCGGCGTGCATGCCTGGATCAGCGGCGGCATCCTCAAGGACGGCGTCCCGGCCTTCCTGAGCATCGTTCCGGTGGCCGCCCTGGTCTACGGCGCCACATGGACCGGGTGGTTCCGGTCCACGGACGCCTACTTCAGGCATTGGGCCGACGCCAACCCCTCGGCCGAGTGGGGCTGGCTGCCGAACGCCGTCCGGTCCCTGGCGCATTACCACCTGGAGGCCTACAAGTTCCACCAGGGCCTCAGTGCCGACCACCCCTACGAGGCCAGCGCCTGGAGCTGGCTGGTCATGGGCCGGCCCACGTCATTCTTCTACGAATCCCCCGGGCAGGGCACCCCGGGCTGCGAGCTGACCAACTGCACCACCGCCATCCTCTCCGTCGGCAACCCGTTGATCTGGTGGAGCGCGGCCGTGAGCCTGGGTGTCCTGCTGTTCTGGTGGGCGGGCCGCCGCGACTGGCGCGCCGGCGCAGTCCTGGCCGGAGTGGCCGCAGGATATCTCCCCTGGTTCATGTACCCGGAGCGCACCACCTTCTTCTTCTACGCCGTGTCCTTTGAACCGTTCCTGGTGCTGGCGCTCGTCTATTGCCTGGGGCTGGTGCTCGGCCAGCGCGGTGACCCCCTCTGGCGCCGGCGGTCCGGGTTCTACCTGGTGGCGCTGTTCGTGGTGGCGGCCGTGCTGGTGTCCGCGTTCTTCTACCCGGTCTGGACGGCCGAGGTGATCCCGTACCAGGACTGGCGCATCCGGATGTGGATGCCGTCCTGGATCTAGGGCAGGATTGCAGGGAAATGTCCGCCGAACTCCGGGCGGACCAGGAAATGGAGACTCGGCTGTGAGAGAAGCAAGCACCGGACTGCTCGTGGAGCTGGACCCGGAGAGCAACGTGACTGACCTGCTCCTGGAGCAGCACGCGAAGGATCCCGTGCACGCCCTCTACTCCCGCAAAGGCCCCGGCGGCTGGACCGACGTCTCCGTCCAGCACTTCCTGGAGCAGGTCACTGCCCTGGCCAAGGGCCTGATCGCCGGCGGACTCACGCCGGGCGAGACCGTCGCGGTCATGTCCGCCACCCGGTACGAGTGGACGGTGGTGGACTTCGCCATCTGGTTCGCCGGCGGCGTCACCGTTCCGATCTACGAGACCTCCTCCGCGTCCCAGGTCGAGTGGATTCTCCATGATTCGGGGGCCCGGCGGGTGTTCGTCGAGGACCACGCCAGGGCCGCTCTCGTCCAGGGCGTCCTGGACGCCTCCACCGTCCTCGGTGACCGGCTTGTTGCCGTCGTGCGGATGGAGGACGACGGCGCCGCACCGAACCTGGCGAGCATGGCCGCGGCCGGCACCGGGGTGACCGACGCCGAGCTGGAACGCCACCGGACCGCGGCGTCCCTGGCGGATGTCGCGTCCCTGGTCTACACCTCGGGCACCACCGGCAAGCCCAAGGGCTGCGAGATCACCCATGCCAACTTTGCCCTGGTGGCCAAGAACATCGTCCTGTTCCTGCCCGAGCTCCTCATGCAGCCGCGTTCCCGGACGCTGATGTTCCTGCCCCTGGCGCACGTCCTGGCCCGGGCGGTGCAGGTGGTCTGCCTTAGCTCCGGATCCACCCTCGGCCACACCGCCAGCGCCAAAGAGCTCCTGGACGATCTGGACAGCTTCAAACCCACCTTTCTGCTGGTGGTCCCCCGGATCTTCGAAAAGGTCTACGCCGGAGCCGCGCAGAAGGCGGACGCCGCCGGCAAGGAACGTATCTTCACAGCCGCAGCGGCGGCCGCGATCGACTACTCCAAGGCCCTCGACGCCGCCTCCCGGGGCAACGGCACGGGCCCGGGGCTCCTGCTGCGTGCCCGGCACGCAGTCTTCGACCGGATCCTGTATCCCAGGCTCCGGCAGGCCTTCGGCGGCCAGTTGCGGTACACGGTCTCCGGCGCGAGCCCGCTGAGCTCCAACGACGCCCATTTTTTCCGCGGCGTGGGTATCCCCGTCCTGGAAGGCTACGGCCTGACCGAAACCACGGCGCCCTGCACAGCCAACACCCCGGCACGGACCAAGGTGGGCACCGTCGGCATCCCGATTCCGGGCACCACGGTCCGGGTGGCTGACGACGGCGAGATCCTGGTCAAGGGCATCGGCGTCTTCAAGGGCTACCACGCGAACGAGGCCGCCAACGCTGAGGCCTTCGTGGACGGTTTCTTCCGGACCGGCGACCTCGGTTCCCTCGACGAGGACGGATTCCTGACCATCACGGGCCGGAAGAAGGACCTGCTGGTCACGGCCGGCGGCAAGAATGTTGCCCCGGGCCCGCTCGAGGAGAAGATCCGGGAGCACCAGCTGGTCGGGCAGGCCGTGGTCGTTGGCGACGGCCGGCCCTTCGTCTCTGCACTGGTGAACCTGGACCCGGAAGGACTGCGCAACTGGTGCGCCGCCCGGAAGGTGCCCGTCATGGCGCCGGCCGAAGCCGCCGCGGACCAGACGGTCCGCGCCGCGATCCAGGAAGCCATCGATGCCGCGAACCTCACGGTCTCCAAGGCCGAGTCGATCCGCAGTTTCGTCATCCTGGACGCCGACTTCACCGTGGAATCAGGGCACCTGACCCCCTCGCTCAAACTCAAGCGGGCCGCCGTCGTGCGGGACTACGAACAGCACATCAACCGGATCTACGGCTGACGCCGGGCAACCGGCCCGTCGTCAGACGGTGTGCCGGGTGCGCGCCGGGCCCTCTGCGTCGCTGCCGGCCGTGCCGTCCGCCGCGGGCGCAGCCTCGGCGGTGGCGCCAGTGCCGGCATCAGTATCGGTGCCCTTGGATGTGGCGGCGGCCTTCTTGCCGAGGCCGCGGCGCCGGCGCGTGGGCCAGGTCAGGACGAGGGTGACCAAGGAAGCGAGCAGCACGAGGCTTCCGATGACGATCCCGGCGTCCATCCAGAACTGGCCCGGGAAGAGCCGGATAAGGGTGTCCTGAAGCGTAAATGTCCAGGTCCCGTTGGCGAAGAAAATACGGTGGAAATCGGTGAAGAACTGCTCCCAGCCGAGTACCGCGAGGGTCCCGAGGCCGATGATGAGCGCAAGGGTGACGATCGAGCCGGCGAACAGGCCGCGGCGGACTCCCCCGTTATGGCGGCGCTTGAGGTAGATCACGGCCACCAGGCCCAGCAGGATCAGCAGGGTACCGGCGCCGAAAGTGGACAGGATCACGGCCTTGACGTCGGCCATGTGGCTGACTTCGCCGTCCTTGAACAACCGCTCCCCGCTTTGGTCCACAAGATCGCCGAGGTAGCGGGGGCCCGACCAGTTGCTGAGGTAGTCCACCGCGTAGGAACCGTACGTCATGCGGTCATCGGTGCTGAAGCCGTAGCCGTCACCGGGGAAGCCCGGACGGTTGTATTCCACCCAGAGGAACAGGGGGCTGGTCACGGCGCGGACGGCGAGCACCAGCAGGATGACCGGGTAGAACACGGCGAGCAGCACCTGAAGCACCCGCGGGAGGACGGGCTTGGCCTTGGCCGCCTGCTCGCGTTCGGCGTTCCGGCGTTCGGCGTTGCGGCGTTCGACTTCGTCCTCGGGGGCGGTGTCAGGACGTGCGCCGGCTGATACGCCGGCTCCTGCCCCGCGCGCCTTGTCATCCGACGGGGGAGCATTCGACGTGGCCACATCCGACTGGGCAGTATCCGACGGCCCCGTGGCGGCGGCCTCGGCCGCCTTGCGGTCGGCGCGGCTCTCCGGCTGGCTGGCGGTGGGCGTTGCCGACGGCGCCGCCGTGCCCTCTGCTGATCCCGCTGCTGCGGCTGATCCTGCCTTGCCGGCGGCTGCGGCCGGCCCTGCCTTGCCGGCGGCTGCGGCCGGCCCTGCCTTGCTGGCGGCTGCGGCCGATCCTGCCGGGCCGGCTGCCGTGCCCGCCGTGGGCTTGCCGGCGGCGGCCGGCTTCATCCAGTCGAACGCCGGTTCGTCGGTGTCGTCCGACGGATCCAGGTGCGGATCCGGCCGGTCGGGAGGGGTGGGACTCTTGTCAGTCACGTGGAGCTTCGCTTCCGTAGGCTTCTGCGCTGCCCGGCCCGCGCCCGGCTGCGCAACTTATCTGGCTCTGAGCCTACCGTCCGAGGATTGGGCTCAGCGAGGTGCCACCCCGTCAGTTGGCGTATTGGGCCCAAGGGATGTTCCAGTCCCCGAAGCCGTCATCGAAGTTGGCGTACTCCCCCTCGGTGTTCACCACCTGGACGACGTCGCCGGTGGTCATGTTGTCGAACACCCACTTCGCGCCGTCCGGGCCCAGGCCGATACAGCCGTGGGAGAGGTTCGTCTTGCCGATGTAGGGCATCGCGGACTCCGTGGCCTGGTGGATGAATTCCCCGCTGGGCGTCAGGCGCGTGGCATAGTTGACGTCCAGCTGGCCGTAGTAGGCCGGGTCCCCCGGTTTGAGCCCGATCGTGGAGGCATCCATGTGCTCCACACGGTGTTTCTCCATGAACACGAGGAAGCCCCGTGCCGACGGGAACCGGGTGTCGCCCAGGGTCGCCGGCCAGTGGCCGGCCGGCTTGTCGTTGATGCTGACGGAGAACGTATGGGCCTTGGCGTCGGCGACGGCCACCTTCTTGTCCCCGATGTGGACCGTTACCGTCTTGTTGAAGTTGCCGACCTGCCCGTTGCCGAGCTCAACGCCGAACAGCTTCATGTCCATGGTGATGGTGCTGTTCGCGGCCCAGAAGGCCTCCGGCCGGTACCTGACAGTGTTGTTGTTGAACCAGTGGAAATCACCCACCTGGCCGGACGTCGAGGTGATCTTGATGGCCTTTTCGACGGCGGTCCGGTTCAGGACCGGCTCGCTGAAGGTGATCTGCAGGGGCTGGGCCACACCCACCTTCATCCCGTCCAAGGGGTATATGGCGGCGTCAGCCTCGTTGGCGGTCGAGACGGTGGTGAACGCGCGCGTGCTGTGTGTCTCGCGTCCCGCGTCGTCCACCACGGAGTACGTGAAGTTATACCGCGTGTTGAACGTCAGGTTGCCGGAGGACGTCCAGGTGGACCCGTCCGTGCCCAAGGTGCCGTCAACGGTGTCGCCGTCATCGCTCGTCAGGGCCACGCGGTCAATCCGGCCGTTCGTGACCTTGAGGGAAACCGGCGCCGCAGGGTTGACCTGCTTGGCGCCGTCGGCGGGCGAGACGGCCAGTTCAGCGGGGGCGACCACCGGGACGGCGAGTCCCGGCGTCGTCCGGGCCGGGGATCCGGCCTCGGAGGAAATCCCGGACTGGGCCAGCCCCGGAGCCGCCGCGGCGAAGGCTCCGCCGCCGGCTGCCAGGGCACAGAGCACCCCCAGCAGGGCGATCTTTCGGCCGGTACTCCAGGTTTTCAGGGCCATCACAGGACCCGGGCGTTTCCACACGTCATCCTGCCAGCATAAGCGAATTACCTTGGAACCCCGGCCCGATTCGACCACGATCCGGTTACAAAAGCGCCCCCAAAACGGTCACAGCAAAGGGCCCCGGACCTTCGTCCGGGGCCCTTTGGGAGGGTTCCTAGTAGCGGTAGTGGCCGGGCTTGTACGGTCCGGCTACGTCGACGTCCAGGTACTCGGCCTGTTCCTTGGACAGCTCGGTCAGCTCCACATCGAGGGCACCCAGGTGCAGGCGGGCGACCTTTTCGTCCAGGATCTTGGGCAGGACGTACACCTGGTTCTCGTATTCCCGCTCGCCCTCGGGCTGGCCGGCCTTCGTGAACAGTTCAATCTGGGCGATCGTCTGGTTGGCGAAAGAGTTGCTCATGACGAACGAGGGGTGTCCGGTGGCGTTGCCGAGGTTCAGCAGGCGGCCTTCGGACAGGACGATGATGGAGCGGCCGCCCTTGCCCGTGGCCGGGTCAGTTTCGAAGACCCACTCGTGCACCTGGGGCTTGATCTCGACCTTCTTGATGCCGGGGACCCGCGCCAGCCCGGCCATGTCGATCTCATTGTCGAAGTGCCCGATGTTGCCCACGATGGCCTTGTCACGCATCTCGGCCATGTGCTTGGCCATGATGACGTCCTTGTTGCCCGTCGTGGTGATGAAGATGTGGCCTTCGCTGAGCACGGATTCCAGCTTGGCGACCTGGTAGCCGTCCATGGCCGCCTGGAGCGCGCAGATCGGGTCGATCTCCGTGACGATCACGCGCGAACCCTGGCCGCGGAAGGCCTCCGCTGCGCCCTTGCCGACGTCGCCGTATCCGCAGACGACGGCGACCTTGCCGCCCATCAGGACATCGGTGGCGCGGTTGATGCCGTCCGGCAGGGAGTGGCGGATGCCGTACTTGTTGTCGAACTTGCTCTTGGTGACAGAGTCGTTGACGTTGATCGCCGGGAAGAGCAGCTTGCCCTGCTCCGCCAGCTGGTACAGGCGGTGCACGCCCGTGGTGGTCTCCTCGGTGACGCCGAGCAGGAGAGCGCCGATGCGGGTCCATTTCTGCGGGTCGGCCTCGAGGGATGCGCGCAGCACGTCGAGGAACACCCGGCCTTCCTCGGACTCGTCCTCGGCGGCGGCTGGGACAGCACCGGCGGCCTCGAACTCGACACCCTTGTGCACCAGCATGGTGGCGTCGCCGCCGTCGTCCAGGATCATGTTCGGGCCCAGCTCAGGGTTGGCGTCGGCGCCCGGCCAGGTGAGGATCTGCTGGGCGGTCCACCAGTATTCCTCCAGCGTCTCGCCCTTCCAGGCGAAGACGGGGACGCCCTGGGGGTCCTCGACGGTTCCGTTGCCGACCACCACTGCGGCGGCGGCTTCGTCCTGGGTGGAGAAGATGTTGCAGGAGGCCCAGCGGACTTCGGCGCCGAGGGCGGTAAGGGTCTCGATCAGCACCGCGGTCTGGACGGTCATGTGCAGGGATCCGGCGATCCGGGCGCCCTTGAGCGGCTGGCTGGCGCCGAACTCCTCGCGCAGGGACATGAGTCCGGGCATCTCGTGCTCGGCGAGGCGGATCTGGTGGCGGCCCGCCTCGGCCAGGGAAATGTCCGCAATCTTGTAATCGAAAGTCATCTGAGTCCTTTGTTGTGGCCGGTGGCATCGCGTGTCTGGAGCTGGGCGATTCTGGATTGGAGCAGGATCTAAGCAGTCATTCGGTGCCGCGGGCCTCCCCGATGGGTGCCCGGCGGCGTTTTGGGGCGGCTATTCCGCGGCGTGGCGCGGGGCGGCGTCGTGCAGCTTCGCGTCGTGCTGGTCAGCGGGGGCCGCCGCTGCGGCGGGCAGCAGTTCCGGCGGCAGCAGCAGCGGGATGCCGTCCTCGATTTTGTACCGCAGCTTGTTCCCGGCGCCATCTGCCGTGACGGTGACGAGCTCGTCGCCTTCCTGCACCAGGCTGGAGCCGGTGACGGGGCATCGCAGGACAGACAACAGTTCGGAACTGAGCTTGGGCATGGTGAACGCTCCCTGATGGGCGCCGCAACAGGGCGCCGGTGGCTGAGTGGCTGACGGCTTTTTGCAGTTTCCACCCTACCGCCAGTTGGAGCCTTAGGAAGGTTCGCGCAGGACGCGCAGATGTCCGCGCCGGGCGCCCTCGGCCGGGGCCGGTGCCTCCAGCGCCGGGTGCAGCGTGCGCTGCCCCTTCGCCGTCTCCCCCGCAGCCGGACGTGAGGCCGCCTCGCGGACCGCGTTGGCGAGGGCCAGGAGGTCGTCGGGGCCGGGACCGGCCGGAGTTGCGGGCATCGCCAGCCGCATGACTTCCCAGCCGCGCGGCACGGTCAGCGAATCGGCGTGCTGTTCGCACAAGTCGTAGCAGTGCGGTTCGGCGTACGTCGCCAGCGGACCCAGAACGGCCGTGGAGTCGGCGTAAACGTACGTCAAAGTGGCCACCGCAGAATTGCGGCAGGCAGACCTAGAACAAATACGAATTGCACCCACGACATCACAGACTACTCCCCCTCGGACCGGGCGCTGCGCATTGAAACGGCTGTGGTTGTGCCGCGGCGCGGCCGGGGCTGCGCGGCGGCGGATCGCCGTCGGGGCTGTATCGCGTATTTCATTGCGCGGGTTTAGAGTCAAGATATGCAGTCATCGCACCACGATTCGGGTTTCACGGTCCGGTTGGCTGACCCCGACGCCGGACGTACAGGCGCCGGTTCCGGCCCCGCCGGCGCGCCTCTGGCCGGGTCGCCTGCCGCCGTCCAGGGAAAGACCTTCCGGCAGCGCCGCAGGAACAGGCACGGCCGGGGCCTTCGCGGCGAGCTCATTCTCCCCACCCTGCCCGGCTACCGGACCCGCTCCGACCGCTTCGATGACTTCGTCCTGGACTCGGCCCAGCGGCTGCACGATATCTGGGGCAAGCCGCTCGACGGCGTCCGCTTCGCCGTTGACGAGATCCCCCCGGGCCTGGAGCAGCTCGTGGCGGACCGCACGCCCGCGCCGATGGGCGCTTTCACTGCTGCCACGGCCGAGGACGGACCGGTCATCACGCTGTACCGCCGGGTGGTGGAGCAGGTGTGCGGAACCCGGGACGAACTCCAGGACCTCGTGCACGACGTCGTCGTGGAATACACGGCCGAGATGCTCGGCGTACCCCCGGAGTCCCTCGACCCCGTCTATCGCCGCCGGTACTAGCCCGAGCCTGCTTCCGACCTGCCCCGGGCCTAGTAGCCCAGCGTGACGGGGACTTGCCGTTGTCCTGCCGCTTCCGGCGCCAGCGCCACCGCGGAAATGTCCTGCCGGCCGTCCCGCGCCAGAACAAGTGCCCCGTATGCCGGATCCCCGGCGGCGGACACCACATAGCCCACGAGCGGCGAGCCGCCCACGTCAGCGGGGATCTTGATGGACACGGTGGTTCCGCCGGCAATGTCGGCGGTGCCCGCGGTCCGGATCTTGCCGTCCGCAGTGATCGGCGTGTAGGTCACGGTCGCCCGGCCGGCGGGGGCACCGAGAACGAGCTGCCGGTCGCCCGCGCGCGGAACCGCAACGATGTGCTGGCTGCCCAGCCGGGCCGAGGCGGCGGAAAACGCGATGTCCGCCGCGTCCCCGGCCTGCAGTCCCCGCGTGAGCCGGGCAGTGGCCGCGAACGAGACATCCGAGCTCGCCGCCACGGTGTAGGTCCCGGCCGGGACCCCGGCCAGGGAAACTTCCGTGACCGCGCCGGCCTTCGCCGTCACCACGCCGCCCCCGGGCAGCGCCTTCTGGCCGTCGGGACCATACAGCTTGATCTCGACCACGGCGTCGGTGGCCCCCGGCACGGCGACTTCGAGGGCCGGTCCGGCGTCGGCGAAGCCGGGCTTTGCCTTGAGCGCGGCCAGTGCCGCGGGATCCTGGATGTCGAGACCGGCGGCCACCTGGCTGACGGACGGGGCGGTGCCGGGGGTGATGAAGTCGACGCCGCCGGGAGTGAGGCCGCGGAGCACGCTTTGCTGGATCACGGCAGCCACCGGGCCGCCGGTGCTGCGGACCCGCACGCCGAGCCGTTCCTGTCCCGGCGCGAGCCCGGCCAGGATGATGGAGCGGGAGCTGCCGGGCGCCACCAGCAGGCCGCGGCTGCCGGGAGCCTGGATCGGGCCTTCGGAACCAAAGAGGTCCAGGCTCACGGTCGCCGGCGTGCTGGAGGCATTGGTCAGGTTCAGGACTGCCGACCGGCCGAGCGCCGTGTTGGCGCCGACCAGCCAGAGATCGTTGCCGGGCTGCTGGCACGCGGCGGCCGCGGAACCCTGGAGGTCGCCGTCCTCGGCCGTGTAGCTCAGGACGGCGCCGGCAGCCGCCTGGTGGTTGTTTTGGGCATCGGCGCTGAGGACGCTGATGTTGTCCACCTCGCGCTGGGGCAGGACGCCGGCGACCAGCACGGGCGTGCGGGCCGGGGGCGCGGAAGCTGCGGGCGCGGAAGCTGCGGGCGCGGCGCCCGGCGCGATTTCGGCGAGGGGGGCACCTTTGAGCGGGGCGAGCCGGCTGCCGGGGATGATGCCGGCGCTTGAGCCGAGCACGGCGGCGCTGACGGCTGTCTTCGCGGTGGCGGATTCCGGACTGAACTGGGGGTCGGTGCCCACGGGGGTGCCCTCAAGCAGCCGGGCCGGGCCCGGGCAGACCCCGACGCTGCTGCCGGCCGGAACCGCGGCGACCGGGGCCTCGAGCTGCCTGCTGGCGGGGTTCTGGGGCGTCAGCGACGCCGCCGATACCAGGCCCCCGCCCGCGGCAACGAGGGCGACCGCGGAGAGGATGCCGCCGATCACTCCAGCCCGCGGCAGGCGCCCCTTCCGCGGCGACGGACCCGTCGCGGCCTCCGTTTGGGTTTCTTTTTCGTTGTCGCCCTTAGACATGCTGAGGTTCCTTACGCAGGGAGGCTTCGTCCCTGGACAGGCCGGTGTTGGACCGGCGGGCAGGCATGGGCACGGCGAGGAGGACGGTCAGCCCGATCATCACGGCCTGCGCAATCCCAATCAGGACCGCCCACGGCGCTTCGTAACGGATGCTCAACTGGCCGCCCTGGGCCGGCAGGGTGAAGGCCTGCGACCATCCCGACGTCGTTGAGGTCAGGCGGCGCCCGTCAAGCCAGGCGCTCCAGCCCGGATCGGCCCGCTCGGCGAGCACCACCAGGCGGCCCTCGGGGCCGGCCGGGACCGTGCCGGCCGCCGAGACTTCTTCGGAAGGGAGCAGTCCGATGGCGGCGCCGCTGCCGTCCACTACCCGGACCCGGTGCGCGACGTCGGAGTCCGTGATGCCGGGCCGGTCCTGCGGGCTGACCCGCCAGAGCCAGCCCGTCCCCGTCTGTCCGACGGCAACAAGTCCGGGAACTGCGTCCATGCGGCTGGCCGTCAATTCGGAGGCTGAATCGGCAACCCGGAGAACGACAAAGCCGACGCCGAGCCGCTCGAGGTCTTCCCGCGGATCCACGCCTTCGCCGGCGACGATGGTGGCCACGACGTTCCGGAGCGATCCGGCGACGGCGTCGTCGTCGCGGACCGTCTCCTGGCCCGGCGCTCCCAGGATGCCGCGGGCGGCGGCGATCGTTGAGAGTGCGTCCAGGGTTGTCCCGGCTCCGCGCATGAGTGTTGCGTCGAAGCTTCCGTCCTCGTTGCTGGCAATCAGGAGCGTCCTGGACTGTTCCGGGCCCTCGCCGCGGTCAACCGCCGTGGCGGGCAGCGTGCGGGCCTGGGCAGGCTGGACGAGCCTCGGGGTCCCGAGACCGGAGTGTCCCGCGGTGGCTGCCGGTGCCTGTGTTGGTGTCTGCGACGTAGGCTGCAGCAGGTTTTGTGCGGTCCACACGGTGAACCCGGCCAAGGGGGCGGCCAGCAGCAGGACCATGGATGCCGCGGCCGTGCCGCGGATCAGGACCTTCCGTGCCAACCCGGTACCGGCGGTCCGGTCGGCGGCGTCCAGGAGCCCTTCGGCTCCGATCAGGGCAGCGCCCAGGAACGCGAACGCGGCCGCCGAAACGGCGGGGCCGGGGAACGGCGTGACCAGGACCTCGTCGCTGGCGCCGGAGGCGACATGCCCGGCGAGCCAGCCGCCGGCCAGCATCAGGACGGCCACGGCCCACAGGCCCCGTGCCGTCCGGGTGCGTCCGGCCAGCACAAGCCGGCGCGGCATGAAGAGTGCGGCCAGGGCCAGCAGCAGCACCGGCAGCCCGAACAGCAAGGCCAGCAGCAGTGCCCACGGCAGACCGGCCGGCCCGGCGGAACCGGCGGCGGACCCGCCGAAGGCGGTGAGCCCGGTGAGTCCGGCGCCGGCGTCGAAGTTCAGTGGCTGCCCCAGGGCCTGTTGCCACAGTGGGGCGGCGTCGAAACCGAGCGGCAGGCCCGGGTCGGCAAGGAGCGCCCGCGGCCGGTCCAGGACCGAGAAGGCGAAGGGCAGGAACAGTGCCAGGCTGGGCAGGAGCGCCCACCACACCGTGCGGCCGCGCCGGCCCAACAGCACGCCGCAGAGGGCCACGACGGCCATGGACGGCAGCAGCAGCGAGGGCGCCGCGGCGGTGACGACGGCCAGGGCGAGGCCCGCGGCGGCGGCAGCCGTCCACGACGGCGTCCCGTTGACGCCGGGACGGGCGGCCGGCGTGGGGATGGGCCGTCCCTGTCCCGGGGCCGGGACGGCATGGATGCCGCGGCCCGCGGCCGTGCCGGTCGCGCGGAGCAGCGCCAGGACGACCACCGGGATCATGACGTGCGCGACCAAGGCGCCGAGCCGGCCCTGGTTCAGGGACACCTGGAGTGCCGGCGCCGCGGCCCACAGCAGGGCGGCCGCAAGGCGCAGCCTCCGGCGGGCAGTCAGGGCGTCGGCAGCGAACCACGCGCCCAGCGCAGACAGCGGCATGGCGAGGATCAACAACCAGCCCACGCCGCCGTTGGCATCGCCGGCACCGAGCACACCGAGCACCCACAGCAGGTAGCCAAAGGGGTCGCCGTGGCCCGGAAGGCCCGCGTTCAGACTGATCCACCAGGTGGAGGCATGGTTCCAGATTTCGGAGAGGCGCAGTGAGACGGGGATCAGCGCGCCGCCGGAGACGGCCGGGGCCCGGAACAGGCTAAGCAACCCTGTCAGGGAGACCGCCAGGGTCAGGAGTATGGCCAGCACCGCACCGCTGCCCACCCACCCGCGGTCCGGGGTGGCGATGGCGGCGAAGTCGTCGGTGTTCCCGGTGGGCTGCTCGGCCAGCGGACCGGCACCCGTCAATTCGCTGCCGAAGTCGTCGGCGCCGAGCGCCTCAATCAGGGAGCGCCGGTGCGCCCAGACCTCACGGCGCGGCGTCTGCAGTCCTTTCATGACGGAGCGCCGGATCCGGCGCGTGCGCGCGGCATTGCGGCGTCCGCGGACCACCGCCGCCGGGCGGCCCAGTGCGGCAAAGGTCGCCAGCAGTTGGGAGAACCCGTGCCCCGGGTCCTTGACCGCAATGCTCAGGACGAGTTTGAAGAGGCTGCCCAGGAGGGCGCCGGCCGCGTGCAGCGGAACTTTCCAGCCGGCCGCGTGCTTGAGCCGCAGGTGCACCTGTGCCTTGCGTGCGGCCGTCGCGTTGCCAAGGGCGTGGGGACGGTGCGAGACATGGAACATCCGGGCGCTGGGGACCACCACCACGCGGTGCCCGGCGAGGCGGTTGCGCCAGCAGAAGTCGACGTCGTCGCCGCTTCCGGGCAGGGCCGGATCGAAGCCCCGGAGCTCCTCCCAGATGTCGCGGCGGACCAGCATGCCGGCGGAATTGACCGCAAAGGTATCGCTGCGGCCGTCGTACTGGCCCTGGTCGAGCTCGTCGGCGTCGATCAGCGTCAGCCGCTCGGCCCAGCGGCTCGTGGAGAGTCCGACGTCGATCAGCCGCCGCTCGGCATGCCAGTCCAGCTGCTTGCAGCCTGCCACCGTGACCGACGGCGCCCGTTCGACCGCGCGGAGGAGTTCGGCCAGGGCCTCGGGTGCCGGTGCGGCGTCGTCGTGCAGCAGCCAGATCCAGTCGGTGCCCGGCGCCGTGGCGGCGGAGCCCTCCGCAGGCCACGGCGCGAGGGCCTTGAGTCCGGCCATGACGGCTCCACCCATGCCGGACCGGGGCTGGTCGAAGACGGTGACGTTGGCCTTGCCCAGTTCCTGTTCAAGGAGGGCGGCAGAGTGGTCGCGGGATCCGGTGTCGACACCGATCACGGCGTCGGCGGGCCGTGTTTGGGCCGCCAGCGCCGCAAGGGTCCTGGGGAGAAAATCACCGCCGTCGTGGGAGACCACGACGGCGGTGACTCGTACTTCTTGAAGAATTAGACTGCTCGCTTCCTAAGCCGGCGCCGCTCGCGCTCGGAGAGGCCTCCCCAGATCCCGAAGCGCTCGTCGTTGGACAAGGCGTACTCGAGGCACTGGGAACGCACGTTGCAGGCGCCGCAGACTTTCTTGGCGTCGCGGGTGGAGCCGCCCTTTTCGGGGAAGAAGGCTTCGGGATCAGTCTGGGCGCACAGGGCATCGGTCTGCCAGCCGAGCTCGCCCTCGTCGTCGAAGTCCTGCCGGGACGGCAGTCCGATCCAGACTGGCTGCCCGGCGGTACCGGAACCGGGCGAATGGAGCTCCATCGGCGGGTCGAGGGGATCGGTGTCATGATCCGGGCCGGACAGGAGCTCGTCGTGCGCTGCGAGGAAGGCCGTGGCGGCCTCCTGCAGGGAATCCTTGGTGTGTTCGTTATAGCGGTCAGCTGCGTCCGGATCCGCCGGATCTACGTACCAGTCAGTCGGCACGCCGCGTGACCGGTATTTCGCCGTGGCCTGGCCGGCAACTACGGCATCTTCATGGATACGCTCTGCTAGCCCCATGGCGTCCCCCTCCTGATTTGCAGCCACTGCAAGACCCCCTTGGACACTCGGTTGAGTGCCGGTTTTGTGCAGTGGCTTTAGATAACTAATTACACGCGTGTAAGTATCCGGGAGTCAAGCCACGGCGGAGATAATAATCAACTTGATACACAAAGTGGAGGCACGCCACGCCCGGAATTTTTTCGCCTGTCCCGCGAGAACCCGCGGAATAATCAGGGTACTGAGCACTTTTGGGGCTTTTCATTGAATTTTCGGGAAATTTTCCCGCGCCCTGCGCGGACCCCGCCGAACACGGGGCCGCCGGGGTGACGGACGTCACGGAGCCGGGGGCTGATTGGCCGTGACAACAGCCGTGGCAAGATGAGGGCATGAGCATTCCGGCAATCGACCTGATGACAGCGCTGCGCTCCGGCCAGGCCACGGCGCCCCGGCTGACCTGGTACGGCCCCGATGCGGAACGGGTTGAACTCTCTGGCCGCGTGCTGGACAACTGGGTCGCGAAGACTTCCAACCTGCTGCAGGACGAACTCGACGCCGAACCGGGCATGCGGCTGCGCCTGGACCTGCCCGCGCACTGGAAGTCGGTGATCCTGGCCCTCGCGGCCTGGCAGCTTGGCATGGAAGTGGTCTTCGACGACGCGGAGGCGGACCTGCTGGCCACCGCGGACCCGGGTCCGGGCGCTGCCGCGGGCGGGTTCGACGCCGTCCTGGCCGTGTCGTTGCCGGCACTGGCCATGCGGTGGACGGGTGAACTGCCCAGCGGCGTCCTCGACTATGCCGCCGAGGTCCGCTCCCACGGCGACATTTTCATGCCCCACGTGGATCCGGAGGCGGAACGTCTCGCCGTCCGCACCTCCGACGGCGCAGTCCATGCGCACGGGGCGCTCCTGGACGGTTTTGCCGCGGCCCAGGACCCCGGACTGCGGCTGCTGGTTCCCGCGGCCGACGGCCTCGAAACCGTCCTTGCGCAGTCATTGGGGACCTGGAAGGCCGACGGTTCCGTGGTCCTGGTGCACCCCGAGGTAGTGGTGACCGGCAAACTGCGGGACGCCGAGCGCATCAGCGGGGACTGATCCCCTGGCACTGACTTCCGGGACGGCGGTTCCTTAGGCCGGCGGGCCGGGCAGTTCCGAATCGTTGACGCGTTCTCTGACGGCCGACGTGGCAACGGGCTGGGAGTGCGGGTGCCGTTCGATGATCTCGTGGTCGTGCGAGAACTCCGGCTCTGCGTCGAGTTCCTGGTTGAACACCAGGAAGCGGTAGGCAAAGAACCGGACCACGGTCGCGACCAGGATGCCGACCACCCCGGCCAGGAAGAGCATGTTCTTGTCGGTGACTCCCATGCCGTACTTCGCGACGGCGGTCAGGCCGGTGGAGATACCGATGCCGATCCCGTTGATGATGAGGAACATCACGAACTCGCGCAGCACGTTGGCCTGCCGGCGGTGCCGGAACGTCCAAAAACGGTTCGCAACCCAGGAAAAGACCGTCGCCACGCTGGCCCCGAAGAAGCGGGCCTTGGCCTCGCTGTCGGTCATGGGACCGTGCATCAGGTAAAACGTCAGTCCGTTGTCGATGACGAACGCGATGCCGCCGACGGCACCGAACTTGGCCACTTCGCGCCAGAACAGCGAGGCAAGCCCGCGCATGCGCTCGTTAAGTGTAGTAATCATGACCCTCCGTGGCCTTCTGGAACTGTCGGCCATTGGGCCAAACGCCCATTTTAGCGCCGTTTCCCGGGAGTTCGCCCGCAGCGGCCACTCAGACGGCTCCCTGCGGACCCGGCGGCGGGCGCCCGGCGCGCGGGTGCGAAACCCCCGTCCCGGCACCGTTCCCGCGCTTGCCAATCCCCAAAAGCCGGGTTCCCGTGAGGTTTTCGGTAGGCTGGGACTTGTGACTTTTCCTGTAATCGGTGTTGTTGGCGGCGGCCAGCTTGCCCGCATGATGGCCCCTGCCGCGACCGCCCTGGGCTTTGAGCTCCGTGTTCTCGCCGAAGGCGAGGACGTCTCCGCAGTCTCTGCCGTGGCTAACGCCCCGGTCGGCGACTACAAGGACCTGGAGCATCTGCTCGAGTTCTCCCGCGGGCTCGACGTCCTGACCTTCGACCACGAACACGTCCCCACCGCCCACCTGCGGTCCTTGATCGGTGCCGGCGTGAACGTCCATCCCGGCCCGGATGCCCTGGTCAACGCCCAGGACAAGCTGGTGATGCGCGCCGCGATCGACCGGCTCGAGCTTCCGAACCCCACGTGGGCCTCCGTCGCCAATGTCGCGGACCTCGTCGCCTTCGGCGAGCAGACCGGCTGGCCGGTGGTGTTGAAAATGCCCCGCGGCGGCTACGACGGCAAGGGCGTGCGCATCGTGTCCTCGGCAGAGGACGCGGAGGCCTCCGCCGACTGGTTCGAGGCCATGTCCCCCCTGCTGGCCGAAGCCAAAGTGGAATTCAGCCGCGAACTCTCGGCCATGGTCGCGAGGACGCCGGACGGTGAAACACGGGCATGGCCGGTGGTGCACACCATCCAGGTGGACGGGGTGTGCGATGAAGTCATTGCCCCGGCCCTGGACATCTCCGTCGATGTTGCCGCAGCCGCGGAAAACGCCGCGGTCCGGATCGCCGGCGAACTCGGCGTGACCGGTGTCATGGCCGTCGAACTCTTCGAGACCCCGGGCGTGGGCGCAGGCTTCCTGATCAATGAACTCGCCATGCGCCCGCACAATACCGGGCACTGGACCCAGGACGGCTCGGTGACCAGCCAGTTCGAGCAGCACCTGCGGGCCATCCTGAACCTGCCGCTGGGCGCCACTGACCTGCTGGGGCCGGTCGTGGTGATGAAGAACTTCCTCGGCGGCGCCAACCAGGACCTCTATTCCGCCTTCCCCGCCGCCCTCGCGAGCGAGCCGGCGGCGAAGGTGCACTGCTACGGCAAGGCCGTCCGGCCCGGCCGGAAGATCGGCCACGTCAACCTGGTCGGGACCTCAGCCGCCGACGTCGACTCCGTACGGCAGCGGGCCACCACCGTGGCCGACATCATCCGGAACGGCCGGGCCCACGCCGGCGCAATGCCGGCAACTTCCGAGGAGACCGCATGAGCACCGCACCCAGCCCCAAAGCCAACGAAGCGGGAACCCCCCTCGCCGGCACCCGCGCGGACACCCCGCTCGTTGGCCTCGTCATGGGCTCGGATTCGGACTGGCCGGTCATGGAAGCCGCCGCAGAAGCCCTCGCCGAGTTTGGAATCCCGTTCGAGGCCGACGTCGTCTCGGCCCACCGGATGCCCACGGAGATGATCCGCTACGGCCAGACGGCCCACGAGCGCGGTCTTCGCCTGATCATTGCCGGCGCCGGCGGCGCCGCGCATCTTCCCGGCATGCTGGCCTCGGTCACTCCCCTGCCGGTGATCGGCGTCCCCGTGCCGTTGAAGACCCTGGACGGCATGGATTCCCTGCTGTCCATCGTGCAGATGCCGGCAGGCGTTCCGGTCGCCACCGTCTCGATCGGCGGCGCGCGCAACGCCGGCCTCCTGGCTGTGCGCATGCTGGCCTCGGGCACGGATGAACTGGCAGTCCAGCTCCGGGCGGACCTCCTGGAGTTCGCCCAGGAGCTGAATGACGTCGCAACCAGGAAGGGCGCGAACCTGCGGCACAAGGTCAGCGAAGTGTTCGCCGCCGGAAACGTCACCCCGCGTAGCGGCAATTAAGGCAGCCATTAGGAATCCCGGCATGAGCAGCAGCTACGCCCCCACACACCGCCCTGAGCAGTCCGGGCGGGCACTGGGCGATCCGGTCCGGCACCCCTCCGGCGCCCCGTCCCCGGTGCTCACCAAGCGGGCGTTCGTCCTGATCCTCATGACGCTGCTGGTTCCCGGCAGCGCCCAAACCGTCGCGGGCAACCGCCGGCTTGGCCGGGCCGCGCTGCGCGTGACCTTTACGGTCTGGGCGCTGGCCCTGCTGGCCGTACTGCTCCTGCTCGTGTCCCGCTCCACGCTGATCAACCTCCTCACCGGCACGGCGCCTTCGCTCTTGCTGGTGCTCGGCTTCGCCTGCCTGGCCATCGGCTGGGCCGCCCTGTTCCTGAACACCTTGCGGCTGATCCGGCCCGGGATGCTGGCGCCCAGGATCCGTCCCGCGGTGGTGCTGGCGCTCGTGCTGGCCATGATCCTCAGCAGCGGATCCCTGGGCTACGCGGCCTATCTGCTCAATGTCAGCCGCAACGCCATCGGCAGCATCTTCTCCGGCTCCGGCCCCACCCTTGAGCCGTCCGAGGGCCGGTACAACTTCCTGATGATGGGCGGCGACGCCGGAGCGGACCGCACGGGCCGCCGGCCGGACAGCCTCTCGGTGATCAGCGTCGATGCCAAGACCGGCAGCACGGCGATCATCTCCGTGCCCCGCAACCTCCAGAACGCCCAGTTCAGCGCGGAGTCGCCGATGCGCCAGGTGTACCCGGATGGCTACAACTGCGGCGACGAATGCCTGATCAACGCGATCAACACCGAGGTCACCAACCAGCACCAGGACCTCTATCCCGGGGTGGCCGACCCGGGGGCGCAGGCCACCCTCGAAGCGGTGTCCGGAACGCTGGGCATCAAGGTCCAGGCCTACGTGCTCGTGGACATGGACGGTTTTTCCAAGCTCATCGACGCCATGGGCGGCATCCGGATCAAGGCCGGCGGCTGGGTCCCCATCAGCGGGCCGATGGTGGATGAGGCCAACGGCATCCACGGCATGCCGGACGGCTGGATTCCGGCGGGAGACCAGACGCTCGACGGCTTCCACGCCCTCTGGTACGGCCGGTCCCGGGAATTCGTGGACGACTATGCCCGCATCCAGCGCCAGCAGTGCGTGCAGCAGGCGATGCTGAAGCAGCTCGACCCGGCAACACTGCTGGCTAAGTTTGAGGACATCGCCAAGGCCGGCACCAAGGTGGTCGAGTCGAACATCTCCTCCGGCCAGCTCGGCAGTTTCGTGGACCTGGCCATGAAGGCCAAGGGACAGGACGTCAGCCGCCTGACCATCGGTCCGCCGGACTTCGACGCCGCCTTCTCCACGTCCCCGGACTTCGACGTCATCCACGCGCGGGTGGCCAAACTGCTGGCCAGCCCGTCCGCCGGCGCCGCAGCTGATGACAACGCCGTTGACGATGCGGTCCTGCAGCCCGGAACGGCCGCGGGGCCGGTCTCCGCCGCCGGCCCCGTCCCGGCCACGGATCCCCCGCCCGCGCCGTCGGACTTCACCCCCGTGACCACCACGCCGGACGGCGAGCCGATCACCGAAGAGATGCTGAACCAGTTCAAGCGCAACGGCGACGAGCAGTCGATCCGCGACCTCGTCGCCACCAACGGACAGTGCGCACCGCTCTAACCCCGGCAGCAGCCTTGAGCGCAGCAGTGCGACCACATTTCTTTGACGAGACATTTCATTGATCAGACAGGGACCAGGCCATGTACGAACTTGAGAACGTCCTCCGGCCCTACGCCTGGGGCTCCCCGACGGCCATCGCCGGGCTGCTGGGCAGGCCGGCTTCCGGCGGTCCCGAAGCGGAGCTTTGGATCGGCGCCCACCCGGACTCCCCGTCCGTCGCGCTGACGCCGGCGCCCGGCGGTGCCGGCCGGCACGCACCCGCAGCGAACGACGGCGGACGGCTGCCGCTGGACGCCCTGATCGCCGAGGATCCGGAACATTGCCTGGGCAGCGCGAGCGTGGCCGCTTTCGGTCCGCGCCTGCCGTTCCTGCTCAAGGTCCTCGCGGCCGAGGCGCCCTTGTCCCTGCAGGTGCACCCGACGCTCACCCAGGCCCGGGAGGGCTTCGCGCGCGAGGAAGCCGCCGGCGTCGACCCCGCCGCGACGGAGCGCAACTACAAGGACGATAACCACAAGCCCGAAATGATCTTCGCGCTGACTCCGTTCGAGGCCCTCTGCGGGTTCCGGCCGGCTGCGGAATCCCGTGCGGTCTTCCAGCATCTGGCGGCGTGCTTCGAGCTCGCCGGGCTGGAGCTGCCGCCGCTGGTCCCGCTGCTGCTCGAGGATCTGGCGCAGCCGGACGAACCCGCGGGCCTGCGCTCCGCCTTCGAACGCCTCATCACCGGCGACGGGGACGTCGCCGAGGCGACGGCGACGATCGTTGCGGCCCTCGTCTCCGGTGCCCCGATGGCCGGGCACGAGGCGGAACTGTCCACCGCGGTGAGACTGAACGGCCGGTACCCCGGAGATCCGGGCGTGCTGATCTCCCTGCTGCTGAACCGGATCTCCCTCGCCCCCGGTGAGGCCGTGTACCTCCCGGCCGGCAATGTCCATGCCTACCTGCACGGCCTCGGCATCGAGGTCATGGCGTCCTCGGACAACGTGCTCCGCGGCGGGCTCACGCCGAAATTCGTCGACGTGCCGGAGCTGCTGAAGACCGTGGCGTTCGAGGCCGTCGCCGTGCCCATGCTCCCCGCCGAGACCACCATGCTGGGCCAGGAACTCTTCCGGCCGCCGTTCCGGGAATTCCAGCTGCAGCGAATTGTTGTGGCGCCCGGCGCGGAGCCCGTCCCGCTGGCGCAGTCCGGTGCCGCCGTCGTCATCGTCACCCACGGCTCCGTCCGCCTCGACTCCCCCAAGGGCGAGCTGCGGCTGGAACGGGGCGCCAGTGCCTTCTTGCCCGCCGCCGAGGCACCGGTCAACGTCCACGCCGTCTCCGGCGCCACCGGCCCCGCCCTGGCATTTGCCGTCACCACCGCATTGGAAGCCTGACACCATGGACTATTTCCTGCAGAGCCCGCAGTGGGCACAGTTCCAGCGTTCGCTGGGACGCACCGTCCACGAACAGTCCGGGCCCGGGTGGCGCTTCCTCGCGGTCGAGGAATCCAATCCGGCCGGCAAACTGCTGTACTCCCCGTACGGCCCGGTCGCCGAGTCACTGGCAGCCTTCGACGCCGCGCTGGCGGCCCTGACGGACCTCGCCCGGAGCAGCGGGGCCGTGTTTGTCCGGGTTGAGCCGGTCACCGCAGGCTTCACCGCCGCCGAGGCCGACTCGGTACTCCGTAGCCGCGGCCTGCAGCCGGCGCCGGCCAGCCAACAGCCCGAGCTCAGCTGGATTGTGGACCTCGACCGGGATTTCAAGGAAGTCCTGGCGGATATGAAGCCGGCGAACCGGAACTTGTTCCGCAACATCCACAAGAAGGGCGTGACGTTCCGCTCCAGCCAGGACCCGGCAGAGATCGCCGTCCTCCTGGAGTTCTTGCACATGACGGCCGCGCGCAACGGCTTCAAGCCGCAAAGCGACAAGTACCTGACCCAGGTGGCCCGCTCGCTGATGCCGGCCGGCGCGGCGACGCTGTTCATCGCGGAGCTCGACGGCCACCCCATCGCCGCAGCCCTGGCCTACGACTCGGCCGACACCCGGACCTACGCGCACGCCGCCCTGGACGACACCCACCGCAAGCTCAGCGCGGGCATCCCCCTGCTTGTCACCCTGATCGCGGACGCCCAGGCGAAGGGCCTGAAGCACGTGGATCTCTGGGGCGTGGCGCCGGAGGACCAGCCCGACCACAAATGGGCCGGGTTCACGGCGTTCAAGAAGTCGTTCGGCGGCCGCGGGATCGCGTATCCCGGAACGTGGGACCTGCCGGTCCGGAAGGTCCGCTACGGCAGCTACCAGCTGGCCCGCAAAGGCGCCCAGCTCGCGAAGAAGCTGCGCGCCCGGTCCCGGGCCCTCGCTAACCGCTAAGGGCCCAGCAGGCGGCACCGGCTACCGGGTCACCCCGGCCAGCCGGGCCGGCGTGCCCCGGTGGCCGGTGTTGGTGGCGGGCGTTAGTTGGCCGTGATGGCGTGCCGCTGGGCGTCGTAGGCGCTGGCCACCATCTGGTCCACGGAGTGCCGCATCTTCCAGTCGAGATCGCGGGCAGCCAGCGTGCCGTCGGCCACGATCCGGTCCGGATCCCCCGCCCGCCGCGGACCGATTTCGGGTTCGAAATCGATCCCCGTGACGTCGGCCATCGCCGTCATGATCTGGCGCACGGACAGCCCGTCCCCGGATCCGAGGTTGTACACCCGCTCCAGCGGCTTGCCCGCCTCGAGCGCCTGGGCGGCGGCCACATGCGAGGTGGCCAGGTCGGCCACGTGCACGTAGTCGCGCACGCAGGTGCCGTCCGGCGTGTTGTAGTCGATGCCGTTGATGCGCGGCGTCTTACCGGCCGTGAGCGCCCGCAGCACGATCGGGAAAAGGTTATGGGGGCTGGTGTCGTAAAGCTCGGGCGCACCTGAGCCGACCACATTGAAGTACCGCAGCGAGGTGTGGTTCAGGCCCCGGGCCCGGCCCTGGTCACGGATCAGCCACTCGCCGATGAGTTTGCTCTCGCCGTAGGGCGATTCCGGGTTGGTGGGCGTCGCTTCGGTGACGATGTCGCCGGTGGGCGTGCCGTAGGTAGCCGCGGACGAGGAGAACACCAGCTTGTCGACGCCGCTGAGCTCCATGGCCTTGAGCAGTTGCGCGGTGCCCGTGACGTTCTGTTCATAGGTCAGCAGCGGCTCCTGGACGGAAACCCCGGCGTACTTGAAACCGGCCAGGTGGATCACCCCGGTCACCGCATGCTCCCGCAGCGTGCGGGCTACGAGGTCGGCGTCGAGGATGCTGCCATGGATGAACGGCACATCGGCCGGCACGAACTCACGGTGCCCGCTGGAGAGGGAGTCAATCACCACCGGCTGGATCCGGGCACCGCGCAAAGCGGAAACCACATGAGAACCGATATATCCTGCACCGCCAGTTACGAGCCACGTCATGGCTCCACCCTATCTAATCCCACGGGCCCCGGCCGCCCCACCGCAATACACATCATCATGCACCTGGTTTAAGACGACGAATCCCGGACCGCGGAGGCGGCCCGGGATTCGCTGTGCTCTATCGTGCAGTTCAGTGTTGCCGTTCAGGTGCTAGCTCCTGCGGGCATAGCCTTCCCACTTGCTGGCCTGGTGTTCGCCGTCGACAAAGCGGATCGTGCCGGACTTGGAGCGCATCACGATGGACTGGGTGAGGACCTTGTCCTTGGAGTAGCGGACGCCCTTGAGGAGGTCGCCGTCGGTGATGCCGGTGGCCGCGAAGTAGCAGTTGTCGCTGGAGACGAGGTCGTTGGTCGAGAGCACGCGCTCCAGATCGTGGCCGGCGTCGATCGCCTTCTGCTTCTCTTCGTCGCTCGTGGGCCACAGGCGGCCCTGGATGACGCCGCCGAGGGACTTGATGGCGCACGCCGCGACGATGCCTTCCGGGGTTCCGCCGATGCCCATGAGGGCGTCGACTCCGGTGCCGGCACGCGCAGCGGCGATGGCCCCCGCGACGTCGCCGTCCATGATGAACTTCGTGCGGGCGCCGGCTTCGCGGATTTCCTCCACGAGGGGGCGGTGCCGGTCGCGGTCCAGGATCATGACGTTGAGCTGGTTGACCTTTACGCCCTTGGCCTTGGCGATCAGGTGCAGGTTCTGCTTGACCGGCAGGCGCAGGTCCACCATGTCGGCCGCTTCCGGGCCGGTGACGAGCTTTTCCATGTAGAACACGGCAGAGGGATCGAACATAGAGCCGCGTTCGGCCACGGCCAGGACCGCCAGGGCATTGTTGATGCCAAGGGCAGTCAGCCGGGTTCCGTCGATGGGGTCGACGGCGACGTCGCACTCGGGCCCGGTGCCGTCACCGACGTGCTCGCCGTTGAACAGCATCGGGGCTTCGTCCTTCTCGCCCTCACCGATGACAACGACGCCGTTGAAGTGCACGGTCTGCAGGAAGGAGCGCATGGCGTCCACGGCGGCGCCGTCGGCCTTGTTCTTGTCGCCGAAACCCACCCAGTGGCCGCCGGCGATGGCCGCGGCTTCCGTGACGCGGACAAGTTCCAGCGCGAGGTTGCGGTCAGGCTCATCGATCCCGACGGCGAGCGAGGGGGAAAGCGTGGAGTACTTCTGGGACATGGGCGCTGGTGTCACGTGAACCTCTTCTTCGAGTGGCGGTCGTTGAACCCGTACGGCCAGGATCGATCCGTCGCGGTGATTCGTCTGATATTGATCATAGTCGGGGCGGGCCCGCAAGGTCATGGGATGTCCGGCGCGTGACGCACTTCACCGTCGGAGGGGCCGCTGCGCCGCGAATGTGAGATCGGCCCGGACATGCGCGACTATAGAGGGGTGAGTGAATTGCAGGACGCTTCCCCCGCCGCCCCCGGTTCGCCGGCTGGCAGCTCCCCCGCGGCAGGCCCGGACCCTTCCGGACAGCCCCCCGTGAAGCCCGTCATCGCCGCCGCGGCGGCCAAACGCGCCAACGCCTCCGTGATGGGCATGATCATCGCCCTGGTGGTGAGCATCGCCGCGTTCCTGCCGATCGTCCTCATGAATCCTTCTCCGAAGACCGACGGTTACCGGCCCAACGTCAATGTCAGCGCCACCGCGCAGAACGCGGCGGGTGTGGCGGGATTCACACCCGTGGCGGCCGATACCGGCGACACATTCCGCGCCAACTACGCCCGTTGGGAGTCCGGCGCCGGCAGCGGCGTCCCCGCCTGGGAAGTCGGCTACCTGACGCCCAAGGAATCCTTCATCGCCCTCGTGCAGACCCGCACGGCCAACCCCACCTGGCTCCTGCAGCAGACCAAGAACGCTCCCGTGACCGGCACCCGCAACGCCGGCGGCCGCGACTGGGAACTGCGCGACACCGGCAAGGGCGAGAAATCCATGGTGCTGACTGATCGCGGCACCACCGTCATCCTCTCCGGATCCGCGACGCTGGAGGAGTTCTCCGCCCTGGCCACCGCCGTGGTGAAGTCACTCGAAAGCAATCCGCCCGCCGGGGCATCGTCCAGCACGCCGGGCGCAACAGTTTCACCTTCGGCCAGCCCTTCACCGTAAAGTGGCCACGTGGCTACTTATCTGACTCCCGCACTCGCCTGGCAGCGTCTCCGTGAAGGCAACAAGCGTTTTGTCGCCGGCACGTCATCACACCCCAACCAGGACGCGTCGCGACGCTCGTCGCTGGTTGAAAACCAGCACCCCTTCGCGGTGATCTTCGGTTGCGCCGACTCCAGGCTTGCCGCCGAAATCATCTTCGACCTCGGCCTCGGGGACGCCTTTGTGGTCCGCACCGCCGGCCAGGTGATCGACGACGCCGTGCTTGGCTCGCTGGAATACAGCGTCAGCGAACTGGACGTCCCTCTGATCGTCGTCCTGGGGCACGACAGTTGTGGTGCTGTCACCGCAACCAAGAACGCCGTGGAAACCGGCCAGATGCCGGTCGGTTTCATCCGCAGCCTGGTGGAGCGGATCACCCCGTCCGTGTTGACCTCGCTGCGTAACAATCAGACCGACGTCAACGACATGGTGGTTGAGAACGTCAAGCAGACCTCGCAGCGGCTGGTGGACAGTTCCCGGGTGATTTCGGGCGCAGTCGACAGCGGCCGCACCGCCGTGATCGGCCTCGCCTACAGCTTGGCTGACGGCCGGGCCGATCTCGTTTCCAGCATCGGCAGGCTGTAAACCCCGGCGCCCGGCCGTCGCAGCCTGCTCACGGTTTTCGGTGGGACTCCTACTCCCAATAAGCTAGCCCCATGACTTCCACAGATGAGTTGAACACCGAAGAGTTCCGCATTGAACACGACACGATGGGCGAAGTCCGCGTTCCCGTGAACGCCCTGTACCGCGCACAGACGCAGCGGGCAGTCGAGAACTTCCCGATCTCCGGCAAGACGCTGGAGCGCGCCCACATCGAAGCCCTGGCACGGGTGAAGAAGGCCGCCGCCCAGGCAAACGCAGAACTGGGGGTGCTCGACGGCGAGCTCGCCCAGGCGATTGCCGACGCAGCCGACCAGGTTGCGGCCGGCAAGTACGACGGCGACTTCCCGATTGACGTCTTCCAGACCGGGTCCGGGACGTCCTCGAACATGAACACCAACGAGGTCCTCGCCGAGCTCGCCTCGCGGGCCCTGAAGTCCGCCGGTAGCGAGAAGGTTGTCCACCCGAACGACCACGTCAACGCCTCGCAGTCCTCCAATGACGTC
The DNA here is from genome assembly GCF_056406115.1 of Arthrobacter sp. P1_D4. NCBI lineage: Bacteria > Bacillati > Actinomycetota > Actinomycetes > Micrococcales > Micrococcaceae > Arthrobacter > Arthrobacter sp. P1_D4. The sequence goes on from NZ_JBFUAU010000017.1 coordinate 42,415, forward strand.
TTCCCCACGTCCGTCCACGTCGCCGCCACGTCCGCCCTGATCAATGACCTGATCCCGGCCCTCGGCTACCTGGCGGAGTCGCTGGAACGCAAGGCCACCGAATTCAAGGACGTCGTGAAGTCCGGCCGCACGCACCTCATGGACGCCACCCCCGTCACGCTGGGCCAGGAGTTCGGCGGCTACGCCGCTCAGGTCCGCTACGGCATCGAGCGCATCAACGCCGCCCTCCCCCGCGTCGCCGAGGTCCCACTCGGCGGAACCGCCGTGGGCACCGGCATCAATACGCCGGCCGGATTCCCGGAGCGAGTGATCGAACTGCTGGCGGCCGACACCGGACTGCCCCTGACCGAGGCCCGCGACCACTTCGAGGCCCAGGCCAACCGCGACGGCCTCATCGAAGCGTCCAGCCAGCTGCGCAACATCGCGATTTCCTTCATGAAGATCAACAACGACCTGCGCTGGATGGGCTCCGGCCCCAACACCGGCCTCGGCGAAATCGCCATCCCGGACCTGCAGCCGGGCTCGTCGATCATGCCGGGCAAGGTCAACCCCGTCATCTGCGAAGCCTCCATCATGGTCTGCGCCCAGGTGATCGGCAATGACACCGCCATCGCGTGGTCCGGCACCAACGGCGCCTTCGAACTCAACGTCGGCATCCCGGTCATGGCCGCCAACCTCCTTGAATCCGTGCGCCTGCTGGCCAACACCAGCCGCGTCATGGCCGACAAGATGATCGACGGCATCACCGCCAACGTCGAGCGCGCCCGCTTCCTCGCCGAGGCCTCGCCGTCGATTGTGACCCCGCTGAACAAGTTCATCGGCTACGAGAACGCGGCCAAGATCGCCAAAAAGGCCGTGGCCGAGGGCCTGACCATCCGTGAGACCGTCGCCTCCATGGGCTTCCTCGAGCGCGGCGAACTGACCGAAGAGCAGCTGGACACCGCCCTGGACGTCATGTCCATGACGCGCCCGCCGCATAAGGCCTAACGGCTCCGGGCGGCGCCGCCCCCGAAGAGTACAACCGCCGACGGCCGGCATCCTTTCTGGAAGGGTGCCGGCCGTCTGCATGTCTGCACCGCAGGTCAGAACTTAGACCCTGGGCGGTTCCCCGCCGGCGGCCTCCCGCTCCTGCGCCGTGTACGCCGCCGCGGCCGCGGCATCCGCCATGCTGGCACCGCCGATCCGCGCCTCCCGCAACCGCCGCGTCTTGGCGGACTGGACGGAGAAGGCAGCATCGACGTTCCCGGCGGCATAGGTCAGGGCGTCTTCGGCGCGGATGCCGAGGCCGCCGGCGGTCAATACGGCGTCCTGGTTGGCGCCCAAATACGTGAACTGCCAACCCCACTGGCTCTGCTGCCGCTGGACCAGGGCCTTGACCAGCTCGCCTGTGGCCTCGCGCGAGGAGTTCTCGTGGCCGTCCGTCAGCACGGCCACCAGCACAGTGCCGGGGCGCTGATCCTCCGGGAGGGCCGCCAGTTCCGCACCCGCTTCGCCGATCAGCCGGACCATGGCGTCGTGCAGGGCGGTGCTGCCCCGCGGCTGCAGGTCAAGGGCCGGCACGTCCTGGATGTCCACCGAGGCGTAGACGCGCTCGTAGGTGTCATCGAACTGCGCCAGCGACAGCCGGCACCGGCCCGCCACTGCCCGCTGTTCGCGGATGAACGCCGCAAACCCGCCCACAGTGTCATCGGCGATGGCACTCATCGACCCGGAACGGTCCAGGAGGACGTACACGTGCGTCAGGGCTGAATCTGTCATGCTTCCCCATTTCCGGCCCCGACGGCGCTTCTGCCTCGTCGCGGGCCATCTGTTGCCAGCGGTATGGCTGGACAGGAGCAGGCTACGGCCGGGCAGCGACATTATTGCCGGCCACAGCCCAAACAACCCAAACAGTTCACAGTATCTTTTGCACTATTTATGATTAAGTGCAAAAATACACTCCATGGGAAACAGTGCAATTACTTCGGGGGGCCTCCGCGAGCGCAAGCGGGCCGCAACACGGGCGGCGATCACCGCCGTCGCGCGTTCCCTGACCGCCGAACGCGGCCTCAGCGGCTACACCGTGGAGGAAGTCTGCGAGCGCGCGGGCATCTCCCGCCGGACCTTCTTCAACTACTTCCCTGCCAAGGAAGACGCGATCCTGGGCCACGTCGACGACGACTTTCCCGAAGAGGTGGTGGCCCGGTTCATTGCGGGCGGCGCGGGTTCGCCCGCTGGGGAAATCTCGGCCTCACTCCTCGCCGACCTCGTACGCCTGTCCCTTGATCTGTCGGAGCGGATGAGCGGCTCCGAGGAAGAGACCCGCCAGCTGATCGGGGTGATCAAGAAGGAGCCCCAGCTGATGCTGAAGATCATCGGCGCCACCGAGGAACGCGAGGCCGACTTCGCCCGGCTGCTCGCGGCCAGGGAAGGCGTACCTGCCGATCATCCCGTAGTCCGCATGGCCGTGGTCCTCCTGGGAAACATCGCCAGGAAAACCAGCGCCGACTACTTCTCCGAGGGCAACGCCCGCCCCTACAAGGACTTGCTGCTGGAAAACATTGCAGCAGCCCGCATGCTCTTCTCCCTGCCGTTCACCATGTCCCAGTTCGACACAGTCCACTTCGACGGAGTCGAGTCAAATACTGTCCAGCCCAACCCTTCCGAAGGAGCGCAATGAGCGCCGCCGTCAGCACCAAGCCAGCAGCCGAGCCGCTGCTGCTGACCCAGAAACGCATCTGGATCATCTTCTCCGCCCTCATCGCGGGCATGCTGCTCTCCAGCCTTGACCAGACCATCGTCTCCACCGCCATGCCCACGATCGTCGGCAAGCTCGGCGGCGTGGAACACCAGGCCTGGATCACCACGGCCTACCTGCTCGCCACCACCATCGTCATGCCCATCTATGGAAAGTTCGGCGACATCCTGGGCCGCCGGAACCTGTTTCTCATCGCCATCGGCCTCTTCACCCTCGCCTCCGTCGGATGCGCCCTCGCCACGGACTTCTGGGGCTTCGTGGTCTTCCGCGCCATCCAGGGCCTCGGCGGCGGCGGCCTGATGATCCTGTCCCAGGCCATCATCGCCGACATCGTTCCGGCCAAGGAGCGCGGCAAGTACATGGGCCCGCTGGGCGCAATCTTCGGCCTCTCCGCCGTCGCCGGCCCGCTGCTGGGTGGTTTCTTCGTGGACCACCTGAACTGGGAATGGGCCTTCTACATCAACATCCCGATCGGCATCGCCGCGTTCACCATCGCCTGGTTCACCCTGACGCTGCCGAACAAGAAGGCAGAGAAGCGGATCGACGTCCTGGGCGTGCTGCTGCTCTCCGCAGCCACCACGTGCCTGATTTTCTTCACCGACTTCGGCGGCAAGAAGGACGAGGGCTGGGATTCGCCGCTGACGTGGGCGTTCGGCGCCGGGCTGGTGCTCGCCGCTACGGCCTTCATCCTGGTGGAGCGCCGGGCCGAGGACCCCATCATTCCGTTGAGCCTGTTCAAGAACCGCATCTTCGTGAACTCCACTGCCATCGGCTTCACCCTCGGGCTGGGCATGTTCGCGGCGATCGCTTTCGTCCCGACCTTCCTGCAGATGTCCTCCGGGACCTCCGCCGCCGAATCCGGCCTGCTGATGCTGCCCATGATGGTGGGACTCATGGGCATGGCCATCTTCTCCGGCATCCGCATTTCCAAGACCGGCAAGTACAAGATGTTCCCGATCCTCGGGGCCATACTGACCATCGCGGCAATGCTGTGGTTGACCACGCTCACGGCCGCCACGCCCATCTGGGTCATCTGCGTGCAGCTGTTCGTCTTCGGCGCCGGCCTGGGCTCGATCATGCAGGTGATTGTCCTGGTGGTCCAGAACTCGGTGCCGGCGGACCAGATCGGCACGGCCACGAGCACCAACAACTACTTCCGCGAGGTGGGCGCGTCCCTGGGCGTCGCGGTGTTCGGTTCCATCTTCACCACCCGGCTCTCCGAGTCCCTGACCAATGCCTTTACCGGCGCCGGGGCCTCAGCTGAGCAGGCGTCGCAGTCCACCCGGACGATGGACCCCCAGGTCCTCAGCCAGCTCCCGGCGCAGCTCAAGGACGCGATTGTCAACGCCTACGCTGACTCGCTCGCCCCCGTCTTCTGGTACCTGCTGCCGTTCCTGGTCATCGCCCTGATCCTGGCCCTGACCCTCAAGCAGATCCCCCTGTCGGACACCGCCGGCATGGTGGCCCGCGGCGAAGCAGTCGGCGGCGAGGAAGCCGAGCGGCTCGAGGCGGAACGGGCGGCAGCCCGCCACGCCGCCGACGCCGCGGAGCCCACGGGACCGGAAGGGCTTTCAGCCCACGGCAACACCAGTGGGTCCGGCCACGACGACGAGCTCACCCGCCTGCGCGGCTGACGGTCCGGAAACGGCCCGGCAGCAGCCGGTGAGTGCCGGCAGGGGCGCCGCAACCTTTGGGGGCGGCCGTGGGCAGCATCATGGCGGCGGCCGTGCCGGCCAGCATGAAGGGCCCGAAGGGAATGGCCGACTGCAGCGTCCCGCGCCGCGCGGCGAGCAATCCGAGACTCCACAGCCCGCCGAGGACGAACGCCGCAAAGGTCCCCGCCATGACGTGCCCCCAGCCCAGGAATCCCAGGTACATTCCCAGGACGCCCGCGAGCTTCACGTCGCCGAATCCCATTCCCGGCGGATAGACCGCGTGCAGGAGAAAGTAGAAGAGCCAGAGGGCTGCCCCGCCGGCCAGGACACGGAGACCCGGAATGCCGAATGCCCCGGCGTCCGCTGTGCCGGCCACGTCCTGCCCGCCGGGAAGCAACTGGCTGGCCGCCGCCCCCAGCAGAAGGACTCCGGCGATCCCATAGGAGGGAAAGACGATCCTGTCCGGGAGCAGGTGGTGCCGGACGTCAATGACCGTGAGCCGAACGGCCATCACGAAGAAATACGCACACGCAGCCAGGGCAAGCCAGAAAGCCAGCGGGTTGGCGGCGCCCAGGATGCCGAGTCGTTCGATCACCCTCGGATGCTACTTGATATTCGTCCGGCCCGGCGGTCCCCGCGCGTAAACTGTGGATATGGCCGCATGGGACAGCACGAACCGGCGCGGGCCGGACGCGCCCCGCGGCCCGGCGGAGAAGGCCGCGGCCTTCCGGAACCTGTGCCGGTCATCGCCCTGGAAGTGGCAGTCGCTGAGGTTCGAGTACCTGGACCGGCCGCTCACGGGTTCCTCGGGGTCCCCGGCGGCCCCCTCCCCCGGCGACCTCGTCAGGGGGTGGCTGCGCCGGCCCGGTGCCTTGCGGCTGGAGACTGCCGACGGCCTGGTCATCGGCAGCACCACCGGCATCAATGATTCCCGCGGCGGCTTCTATATCAGCTCCACGAGGAAGACCTGGCTCCTGCCCCCGCATTTGGTTACGCCGGTGTACGACGACGACGGGCTGGTGCGCCGCCGCCCGGAGGCAGCTTATGGCGAGCCGTCGTTCGGCAACGGCAGGTTCGCCGCCGTCCTGGACCCGGTCGAGCTTGCGGGGAACGCCCCCGTCCCGTTGGAGTTCCCCAACTCCAACGCAGTGGAGCTTGGCCCCATCACGGAGGTAGACCACGAGGGCCGGCCGGCCCTGGAATCGACGGTCAGCCCGAACCTCTCCTACCGTCCCGCCGATCCCGGAGCCCCGCTGTGCCGTCCGGGACGCACGCTGCTGAGGATTGACGCCGGCACGGGCGTCTGCGTTGCGAGCCGCTGGCTGGACGCGCCCGGGACCGGCTCGGAGCAGGACGGCTACGGGCACTGGCTCCGCATCCTGGGCGTCGACGAATACATGCTCGATGACCTGTTCCTGGCCGAATCGATGAACCTCACGGACGTCCGGCGCCACATCAGCTGGGACGTCCCCGCGGAGTAGCCCGGCCGTGACTCGCATCCGCCCGCCGGCCCCGCTAAGCTTCCTGCGATGACTGAACCCGCCGACTACTGGCCCCCTTTCGGCCTGAGCCTGACCACGCCGCGCCTTCAGCTGCGCCCCATCCGCGACGCGGACATTCCGGCCGCGGTCTCAGCCGCCCTGAGCGGCGTGCACGAGCCTGGCCGCAGCCCCTTCAGCAGGCCCTGGGCCGAATCCCCCGCTGAGGAGCTCGGCCCGAACATGGCGCAGTGGTACTGGCGGTGCCGCGGGAACATGTCACCGCAGGACTGGACACTCCTGCTCGGCATCTGGCACGAGGGCGAGTTCATCGGATGCCAGGACATCGCGGCCAAAGACTTCGCCACGCTGAAGACGGTCACCACGGGCTCCTGGCTGCGGCAAAGCGTGCACGGCCAGGGCTTCGGCAAGGAGATGCGGGCCGCCGTCGCCCTCTATGCCTTCGACTGGCTCGGCGCCGAAGTGGCGGAATCCGAGGCCGCCGCCTGGAACCAGCAGTCCCTGGGCGTCTCACGCTCCATCGGCTACGAGCTCAACGGCGTCACCCGCGCTGCCTGGGGCGGCAAGGCCCAGGAGGTCCAAAACGTCCGCCTCACCCCCGCCACCTTCAAACGCCCCGACTGGGATCTCGGCGTCGAAGGCCACGAAGCCTTCGCGAAGTACCTGGGCATCCACCAGTAGCAGCCCCCAAGCGGGGCAGCGGCCCCCCGCCGTCGCTGAGACGCCTCCTGTCGCTTCCCGTCGCTGGGTTGCCGTGGTTGTGGGTGCCGTGGTTGGGTTCGCCGGACCGCCACCTTTCGCCGTCGCTTAGACACGACGCATGGGACCCGCTGCGGTCGCTGGGCGACCTCCGGGGATCCGATGCGCCGCGATGCGCTCCTCTACGAAAGACAGCGACCCGGCTGGTGGGCGTCTCAGCATCGCGGGGCAGCGGTGTCCCGCTAAGGAGCGCATCGCCGACCAAAGCGAAGCGAAGGTCGCCCAGCGACCGCAGCGCAGCGACGGGAGGTGTCTAAGCGACGGCGGGACGCCGCTGCCCGGCGAACCCAACCACGGTTTCCTGACAACGTCGAAGGGCCGTGGTCCGGCGAACCGGACCACGGTGAGGGTGATGTGGCCGAACAGCGGGTGTCCCTTCAGGGTCTCGACGACGGCCGCCACGCCGTCGTGCCGTCCGACCCGCAGGTTGTCCCGCTGGGCGACGTCGTGCGTCAGGACGATCTTGGAGTTCTGGCCGATCCGGCTCATCACAGTCAGCAGCACATTCTTCTCCAGGGACTGCGCCTCGTCGACGATCACGAATGCGTCGTGCAGGGAGCGTCCGCGGATGTGCGTCAGCGGCATGACCTCAAGCATGCCCCGGTCCATCACTTCCTCCACCACTTCCTGGCTGACCAGCGCGCCCAGGGTGTCAAAGACCGCCTGCGCCCACGGGTTCATCTTTTCCGCTTCGGACCCGGGCAGGTAGCCGAGTTCCTGGCCGCCCACCGCGTACAGGGGCCGGAAGACGATCACCTTGCGGTGCTCCCGGCGCTCCAGGACGGCTTCGAGCCCGGCGCACAGGGCCAGTGCGGACTTGCCGGTGCCGGCCCGGCCGCCGAGGGACACGATGCCGACCGACGGGTCCATCAGGAGGTCGATCGCCAACCGTTGCTCGGCCGAGCGGCCGTGGAGTCCGAAGACGTCGCGGTCGCCCTTCACGAGCCGGACCTGTTTGTCCGCCCCTACCCGTCCGAGGGCCGAGCCGCGGCTGGACAGCAGGACCAGCCCGGTGTTGGTCGGCATCTCGGCCGCCGCCGGGATGAATACCGGCTCGTGCCCGTACAAGGTGGCAACCTCGTCCTCGCCCGCGTCGAGCTCGGCGACGCCGGTCCAGCCGGAGTCCTTGACGAGTTCATTGCGGTACTCGTCGGCCAGCAGCCCCATGGCCGAGGCCTTGACGCGCATCGGCAGGTCCTTGGACACCACCGTCACGTCGCGGCCCTCGTTGGCCATGTTCTTGGCCACCGCGAGGATGCGGCTGTCGTTGTCCACCCCGCGGAACCCGGCGGGCAGCACCTCGGCGGAGATATGGTTCAGCTCCACCATGAGCGTGCCGCCGTCGCCCAGCGGGATGGGACGGTCCAGGCCGCCGTGCTCGAGCCGCAGGTCATCGAGCAGCCGGAGGGCTTTGCGCGCAAAGTATCCCAGCTCCGGGTCGTGGCGCTTTCCTTCGAGCTCGGTGATGACAACGATCGGCAGGATGACCTCGTGCTCGGCGAAGCGCAGGAGGGCCCGCGGATCGGAGAGCAGGACGGAGGTATCGATCACGAAACTGCGGGCCGTGCCCCGGCTCCCTGTTCCTTCCCCGGAAACAGCAAGACCGGCCGCCGCGGAATCCGCTGCACCGGTCTTTGAGGTGGCTCGCTTGGCGCGAGAGGTAGCTTTCTGTCCCTGATCGGAAATGACGTCGGGCAGTTGCTCAGAAATAGCCACATCGACTCCAGCCCCGGGGCAATGCCCGGAATTGTTATTGGTGAGGCGGCTCGGCCTGGAGGCCGGACGCGGCCTCCCATACACCCGGTGCGAAAATCCGCTCCATGTACTGGCCTCCCCGATCGGCCGGCGAATTGCCTGCCGATGGGATTAACGTACGTCTCCGGGGGCCGGTTTGTCCGATAATTTTTCGGCGATTCTTGTTGCCGTCTTGTGAATTCCGCGTGAACCGCTCAGGCGCCGAAGCGGCGCTGCCTGCCGGCGTAGTCGCGCAGGGCGCGCAGGAAATCCACCTTGCGGAACGCCGGCCACAGGGCCTCGCAGAAGTAGAACTCACTGTACGCGCTCTGCCACATGAGGAATCCGGACAGCCGCTGCTCCCCGGAGGTCCGGATCACCAGGTCCGGATCCGGCTGGCCCCGGGTGTAGAGGAAGCGCGAGATGTCATCCACGGTGAGTTCATCGGCCAGTTGTCCGATGTCCGCTCCCCGGGCGACGGCGTCGTGCAGCAGTTCCCGGACGGCGTCGACAATCTCCCGCCGTCCGCCGTAGCCGACGGCGACATTGACGTGCAGCCTCTCCTGCGCGGGCGTGCGCGCCGTCAGGTTGTTCAGCCGCTCGGCGAGGTAGTCCGGCAGCAGTTCGGGGGCGCCCATGGCGTGCACCGAGATATTGGCGTCGTCGTCCAGCCGGTCCAGGGTGTTGGCGATGATGCCCATCAGGAGGTCGAGTTCCTCGCCGGAGCGGTTCATGTTGTCCGTGGAGAGCATGTACAAGGTGACCACCTTGATGCCCAGCTCCTGGCACCAGCCGAGGAATTCGTGGATCTTGTCCGCACCGGCCTGATGGCCCTGGCTCGTGGGGGCGTTGAACTGGCGCGCCCAGCGCCGGTTGCCGTCGACCATGACGCCGACGTGGCGCGGGATCCGTTCAGGATCGAGGGAGCGTTGGAGCTTGCGCTCGTAAAAGCCGTAGAGGAATCCGGGCATTTCCATCCGGAGATTCACCTGGCTTCCTTGAGGTACTTGTTCAGTGCACATCCTAGGCTACCTGCCGGAGGGCCGTGCCGGGTGCAGCTCCGTCACAGGACAGCGCCGGACGACTTGCTACTCACCGGTAACTTACTACGGCGTAGGTTATTATTACGGCATGGAAAGCAACAGTCCGGAGCCCCGGCCGGAGCCTCCGGCGAAGCGGGCAACCCCGGTGGACGACGCCGCGGTGCGCCTGGCTGAACTGCTGATGATCAAGCCCAAATGGCGGGGCTGGATCCACACCGTCACCGCCCCGCTGGCGCTGGCCGCCGGGCTGGTGCTGGTGATCCTGGCGCCGCCGGACCTGAAGGTGGCCTGCGCCGTCTATGCCGTTACTGGGGTCCTGCTGTTCGGCGTCAGTGCCGTCTATCACCGGGGGAACTGGTCACCGCGCGTGAAGATCGTCCTGAAGCGGCTGGATCATACGAACATCATGCTGGTGATCGCCGGCAGCTACACGCCGCTCGCCTGGGCCCTGCTGGACCGGCAGCAAGCCGAAGTGCTGCTCTGGGTGATCTGGTCCGGGGCCATCCTCGGCGTGCTGTTCCGCCTGCTGTGGACCAATGCCCCGCGGTGGCTCTACGTGCCGATCTATATCGCCCTCGGCTGCGGCTCGCTGTTCTACCTGCCGGACTTTTTCGCCGCCAACGCTGCCTCGGCGGTGCTGATCTGCGTCGGCGGAATCCTGTACATCACGGGAGCCGTGTTCTATGCGCTGAAGAAGCCGAACTTCAGCTACAAACACTTCGGCTTCCATGAACTCTTCCACGCGCTGACGGTCTTTGCCTTCGCCGCGCACTACATCGCCATTGCCATCGCGGTCCTGGGCTGACGCCGGCTGCGCTGATTCTCCCCACCTTTGAAACTGCGACGCCGGGACTCGCCGGCAGTCCGGCCCAGCACGCCGGGCGCCGGCCTCAATGGTGGGGAATTCCGGCGTCAGGGGTTGGCCCCCGGCTCAGCCGGGATGCCCTGCCGCAATGAGCTCGGGCAGCAGCCGCATGTCTGAAAAGACGGTGGTTCCGGGACCGGCCAATCGGGAAGCCGGGGTGACACCTCCGGCATACGCGAAGACGTGCATTCCCGCCGCCCTGGCGGCCTGGACGCCGTAGGCGCTGTCCTCGACGACGGCGCACCGCCCGGGAGCGGCGCCCTGGCCCGCCGCGGCGTGGAGGAACAGGTCCGGCGCGGGTTTGCCGTTGGCCACCTCTGTGGCGCTGTAGATGCGGCCCTGAAAACGGCTTAGCAGCCCGGTCTTGCCCAGGGTCCGGCGCATCTTTTCGTGGCTGCCGCTGGAGGCGACGCAGTGCGGCAGGGACAGCCGGGCCAGGGCGTCCTCGATCCCGTCAACGGCCTCGAGATCACGTTCAAACGCCTCCTGGTACCAGCGACCGTAGTCGCGGTCCCAGCCGTCGGCCAGCCGGATCCCGAGCTGCTGTTCGACGGCGGCCACAAAGTGCGCCTCGGACTTTCCGACGAACCGTTCCACGATGTCATCGAGTTCCAGCTCCCAGCCGAGATCGGCCAGCACGCGCTGGTCCACCCGGATGGCGATCACCTCGGAATCCACCAGCACACCGTCACAATCGAACACCACCAGCTCGAAGCCGTCCTGACCAGTCATGAGGACATCCTAGCCAGCTGCCCGCGCATTTCTTCGACGGAAGTCGCAGGGAGGCCGCAGACCATGCCGCGGCACAGGAACACCTGCGGGGCGCCGTCCGGGCCCGCGCCGCGGCCCTGCAGCAGGGGTACTGGCCGGGCGGCGCCGTCGTCCTGGACCGCGACCACCAGCCCGGGGCTGGCCGAGAGCAGCAGCTCCCGGTGCAGCACGACCCGTTCCGGGGTGTCCGGTCCGGCGACGGCGGCCTCGATGGGACCGGCGAGGGCGGCCTGGGCGGTCGCGAGCAGCCAGCCGGCGGCGCGGGGTGCCTGGCCCGCAAGCGGAGGAAGCAGCAGGGCGAGGATGCTGGCCGCCAGGGTGCGGTGTTCGGACGAGCCGGAGAGGGCCGAGTGGGTCAGCAGGGCACCGGCCAGCGCGGCGGCGCCGCTGGGGGTGGCGCCGTCGAACGGTTCCAGGCCGTCGCGGCCGCCCTGGGCGGCCGTGACCTGCGCGGACTCCCCCGCAGCGTCCCTGAGGCCGCCGTCGGCCGCGAACCGCCTGCAGGCGGCGTCCAGAATGGCCTCGGCCAGCCCGTACCAGCGGGTGTGCCCGGTAACCGCATGGAGCGCGAACAGCCCTTCGGCGCACAAGGCGTAGTCCTCCAGTAAACCGCCGATTCCCCGCGCCACTCCGTCGTGGGAGACGCGCATGAGCCTGCCGGGGCCATCCGCCGCGGGCCGCCAGTGCACGCGCTCAAGATAGTCCGCGATCCGCTCCGCCGCGGCCACCAGCTCCGGGCGTGCCAGGACGGCGCCGGCGTCGGCGAGGGCGGCGACGGCCAGTCCGTTCCAGCCCGCCACCACTTTGTCATCCCGGCCGGGCTGGGGCCGGTTGCTGCGTGCCTGCGCCAGCAGCGGGCGCACCCGCTGCCACAGCGCGGCGTCCCCGCCGGACATCTCCCGGCCCGGATGCAGCGGCGAACCGCCGGCGCTCACGCTTCCGGGCATTCGGACGTTCATGAGGGCAGCCACGGCGGCGCCGTCGGCCGGGCCCAGGAGCGACTCAAGGCCGCCGGGAGTCCACAGGTAGCTGGCCCCTTCGGCGTGCACGCCGTCGACGACCGTGTCGGCGTCCAGCGACGATGCCAGGGCCACGACCCCGGTGTCCGGTCCCGCCGCAGGGCCCGCCACAGGGGCTGGAGCCGGTCCTGGCGCCGGGCGCGTCGCAGGTGCCAGCCCGAGGCGGGCCAGGAGCCAGTCGGCGGTAAGTCCGGCAATTCCGGCGGCCTCGGCCGCCGGGTACTCCGGCGTGCCGCCCAGCCGGACCCAGTGGACATAGACGCGCAGTAACTGGGCGTTGTCGTAGAGCATTTTCTCGAAGTGCGGAACGGACCAGTCCGCCGTCACCGAATAGCGGGCGAAGCCGCCGTCGAGCTGGTCGAACAACGCCGAGCGGGACATTGCTGCCAGGCACCGACCGGCCATGTCCCGGGCCGCCGTCGCGGTCTCCAGGCCCGCGGAGTCCTGGCCCCCTGTCTCCAGGTCCGCGGAGTCCTGGCCCCCTGTGTCCTGGCCCGCGGTGTCCGGAGCGGCTGCCGGCGGCATGCTGTCCGAGGGCACTGCGGCGTGACGGATCAGGAATTCGAGCACGGCCGCGGGCGGGAACTTCGGCGCGCCGCCGAAGCCGCCGTGGGCCCGGTCCTCGGCGCCGGAGAGGGCGGTGACGGCTTCGGCAAGGAGCGTCGCGTCCAGGGCCCCGGGCGGCCCGTCCAGATGCAGGGCGGCTGCCGGCTGGGACGCGGCGATGCCGCGCGCCAGGGTGTCGGCGTTGGCCTCGACGGCGCCGCGGCGTTCCGTCCAGGCCTCGTTCACGGCTTCAAGGACCTGCCGGAAGGACGGCCGGCCCGGCATGGGCCGGGGCGGGTAGTACGTGCCGGCATGGAAGGCCCGGCCATCGGGCAGGAGGAAGACGGACATCGGCCAGCCGCCCTCGCCGCTGATCGCCTGCGTCGCTGTCATGTAGACGGCATCGACGTCAGGGCGCTCTTCGCGGTCCACTTTGATGGAGACAAAGTGGGCGTTCAGGTAGTCGGCGGTGTCCCGGTCCTCAAAGGATTCATGGGCCATGACGTGGCACCAGTGGCAGGCCGCGTAGCCGATTGAGAGGAACACCGGCACGTCCCGGGCGGCAGCTGCGGCGAAGGCCGCGTCACCGAACGGCTGCCAGTGCACGGGGTTGCCGGCGTGCTGGCGCAGGTACGCAGAGGGTTCCGCCGCCAGGGCATTCGAGGCCCCGGACGGCGGGTTGGGGAATCCGCGGTCAGCGGGTTCCGGGTCCCGCATCGCCGTTGACTTCCGGCCGGTTAACCGCGCCGTCGGACCGGGAAACCCCGCCGTCGGCGGGGAAGGCGGTGCCGTCGGCAGGGAATCCGGCGTCCCCGGCGGCCTCACGTTCGGCCTCCACCTGGGCACGGTAGCGGACCCGGCGGATGCGCCGCACCATGTCCACGATCAGCAGCGCGGTCAACACCACGATGAAGGCTGTCAGCAGGAAGCCCAGCAGACCCGGGGTGACCTGGTCCTCGGACAGGCCCGGGCGCAGCGACGGCGTAGGGGTCGGCGCCGGGGCTGTTGCGAGGGCGATGAGCAAGGAATGCACGGTGGGGAACCTTCTGTGGAACTGGGTGTCTTTACTGCGGTGACTTTTCTACAGTGCTTTGTCTACAGCATCTTTTCTACACTGGATAGAAGAGCCCTTTCGTCTCTATCTTAGCCCGGCGAAGAGGTCCGTTTCGGGCAGATCTACGGGGATCCGGGATTCGATCAGGGAGTAGTCCTCCCACGGCCAGACCTTGCGCTGCATGGCCGAGGAGACCGCGAAGAAGAATCCTTCCGGGTCCACCTGGGTCCGGTGTGAGCGGAGTGCGTCGTCGCGGGCTTCGAAGAAATCGCCGCACTCGACCTGGGTTGTGGTGGCGTGTGTCGGCGGCGGCGGGGTATGCCCCTCGGCGTCCGCTTCCAGCCACGCAGCGAGCCGCTCGGCATACGGGGACTGCAGGCCGGCCTCCTCCAGCGCGGAGTGGAGGGCACGGAAACGGTCCGGGCTGAAGGCGCGGTCGTAGTAGAGCTTGCTGGGCTCCCAGGGCTCCCCGGCGTCCGGATACCGGGCAGGATCGCCGGCCGCCGCGAAGGCCTCGACGGCCACCCGGTGCGCCATGATGTGGTCCGGGTGCGGGTAGCCTCCGTTCTCGTCATAGCTGAGGATCACGTGGGGCTTGAAGTCCCGGACCAGCCGGACCAGCGGCGCGGCCGCCCGCTCCAGCGGCTGCAGGGCGAAGCACCCGGGCGGCAGGGCCGGCAGGGGGTCGCCCTCCGGCAGCCCGGAATCGACGAAGCCGAGCCAGCGCTGCCGGATGCCGAGGACGTTCGCGGCGGCGTCCATCTCCAGCCGGCGTGCCCCGGCCATGTCGCGTTTGGGGTGCGGTTGCCCCTCCATCGCGGGGTTCTGGATGTCGCCGCGGGAGCCGTCGGTGCACGTGGCCACCAGGACTTCCACGCCTGCGGCGGCATACATCGCCATCGTGGCGGCACCCTTGCTGGATTCGTCGTCGGGATGAGCATGGACCGCCAGCAGACGAAGCGGTGCTGACGGGCGGGGGGATGCTGTCATCGTGGGACGGCTCCTCTTTCTGCTGTGCTGCCCTGTTGGGTGCGTCTGTTGGTGTGCGGCTTGGTCTGTGCGGCCAGCCGGAAATATCCCGGTCCGATCCACACTAAACTGGACTGGTGACTTCCGAGGACCAGCCTGCCGCGCCGGCACCTAACAGCCTATCCAATCGTTACGGCGGCCAAAAGCGCGCGCTGTCCCGCAAGGTCAAACGCAACATCCTGATCGCCGCCCTCGCCGTGGGCATTGCCTTTCTGGCCTGGGTCTCGACGTCGGCGGCCATCGGCGGCGTCAGCTACAAGGATGTCGGCTACAGCACCCCCGACGCCACGGTCACGGAAATCGACTTCCAGGTCACGAAGGACCCGGCAGCGGAGGCGAAATGCGCTGTGAAGGCCATGGACTCGAAGTTCGCGATTGTCGGCTGGAAGGTTGTGGACATCGGGCCGAACGCGGCCGATGCCGGCACGGACGGCGGACGCACCACAGCCCACCGCGCCCAGCTGCGCACGGAATCCCAGGCGGTCTCCGCCGTCGTGGACAGCTGCTGGATTACCGACGCCGGACAATAACGGGACCACAGGCCGCGGCAAGTGCCGGGCGGGCACACAGTGAAGCCGTCCGAGGCCGCCTGGGACACCGCCTGTAACACCGTGTGATCCACGCCGCAGTCCTCTTTGGTTTATCCACAGGATTGACTACAATGGATCAATACCTTTCCCCCGCTGAGCTGGTTACTGCGTCATAAAAGTGGCCACCGTGGCGGGGTCTTTGCTTGTATGACCACCCAAAGGAGAAGTCCGTGTCTACCACCAACAGCGCAACTGCGGCTTGGCTTACCCAGGAAGCTTTTGACCGCCTGAAGGCAGAGCTGGACAACCTTTCCGGCCCCGGCCGGGCAGAAATCGTCCAGAAGATCGAAGCGGCGCGCCAGGAGGGCGACCTCAAGGAGAACGGTGGCTACCACGCTGCCAAGGAGGAGCAGGGCAAGATCGAGGCCCGCATCCGCCAGCTCACGGCGCTCCTCCGGGACGCCCACGTCGGGGAGGCCCCGGCCGACGACGGCATCGTGGAGCCCGGCATGATCGTCGTGGCCAGGATTGCCGGCGACGAGGAGAGCTTCCTGCTCGGCTCCCGCGAAATTGCCGGCGACTCGGACCTGGATGTCTTCAGCGAGAAGTCCCCCCTCGGCGCGGCCATCGTCGGCCACAAGGAGGGCGACAAGCTCAGCTACACCGCCCCGAACGGCAAGGACATCACGGTGGAGATCATCTCCGCCAAGCCGTACGCCGGCTGACACCAGCGACATAACAGCGACGCCGGTCTCCCCTCGCGGGGAGGCCGGCGTCGTGTTTTCCGCCCGTTGGCGGGGGCTGCTGGGGCCGGCCGGTTTGGCCGGAGTCCCCGGAGGTGTCCTCTACCCGGGTAGTCAGCGTCCCGCGGGCAGCGCCCCGGGACGCCTGGTGCTCAGCAGCAGCGCGGCTGTGATGCCGCCGATAGCCCCACCCAGGTGGGCCTGCCACGAGACGAAACTGGCCACGGTGGGCAGGATTCCGAACAGGATGCCGCCGTAGGCCATGAACAACACCACGGACAGGGCGATCTGCCACCAGTTCCGGTTGATGAAGCCGCGGACCAGGAGGAACGCGAAGAGCCCGAACACCAGCCCGGAGGCGCCCACGGTGACGCTGGCGCCGCCGATGAGCCACACCACGAGCCCGGATGCCAGCCAGCTGGCGGCCAGTGCGGTGATGAACACCCGGTGCCCGGAGAGGAACACGAGGAAGCCGAAGATGATCAACGGAAGCGTGTTGGACATCAGGTGGGCCAGGCTGGAGTGCAGCAGCGGAAAGGTCAGGATGTCCAGGATCCCGTCCGGGCTGCGCGGCCGCAGCCCGAAAGTGCGGTTCAGGGAGTGGAACAGTGCGGTGTTGAGGATCTCGATCAGGTAGAGCAGCACCACGAAGGAGCCGACCACCAGCAGTCCCCGGCGGGCCCGCACCGCGGTGCTCTCCCCCTCCTGCGGCTCCCCGCCCCCAAACGAGTCCATCACCATGGCCCCTAGTGCACCACGATCGGCTGGAAACCCTCGGCGCGCAGCGCCGCCAGGACCTGGCTGCAGTGCTCGTGGCCCTTGGTTTCCAGGTTGACGGTGATGGAGACGTCGCCCATGCTGATGGAGCCGCCCACCCGGGTGTGGTCCAGGCCCGTGACGTTGGCGTCGTTCTCGGCGATGATGCGGGCGATCGTGGCCAGCGAGCCCGGACGGTCGTCCAGCATCATCCGCACGGTCATGTACCGGCCGGCGGCGGAGAGGCCGCGCTGGATGACCTTGAGCATCAGCATGGGGTCGATGTTGCCGCCGGAGAGGACCACCGCAACGGTTCCGGGATTTTCGATCTTGCCTTCCATGAGCGCCGCGACGCCGACGGCACCGGCAGGTTCCACCACCATCTTGGCGCGCTCCAGCAGGAAGATCAGCGCCCGGGCCAGGGCGTCCTCGCTGACGGTGACGACGTCGTCGACGAGCTCGCGGATGATGCTGAACGGCAGCTGGCCCGGCCGGCCGACGGCGATGCCGTCGGCCATGGTGGAGACCTTTTTGAGCGGGACGAGGGCGTCGGCTGCGAGCGAGGGTGGATAGGCGGCGGCGTTTTCAGCCTGGACGCCGATGATGCGGATCTCGCGGCCGAGTTCTTTGGCGCGCGCCTTCACCGCGACGGCAACGCCCGCGAGGAGTCCGCCGCCGCCGACACCCATCAGGATGGTGTCGACGTCGGGGACCTGTTCAAGGATCTCCAGCCCGACCGTCCCCTGGCCGGCGACGACGTCGACGTCATCGAAGGGGTGGACAAAGACGGCACCGCTTTCATCGGCATAGCGCTTGGCTTCCGCCAGCGCCTCGTCCACGTTGTGGCCGTGCAGCACCACCTCGGCGCCGTGGCTGCGGGTGGCGGCGAGCTTGGGCAATGCGACGCCGAGCGGCATGTAGATCCGGGCCTTGATGCCCAGGCTCTTGGCTGCGACAGCCACGCCCTGGGCGTGGTTTCCGGCAGAGGCCGCCACGACGCCGCGCTTCTTTTCGGCGTCGGAGAGCTTGGCCATCCGCACGTAGGCGCCGCGGACCTTGAAGGAGCCGGCGCGCTGCAGGTTTTCGCACTTGAGGAAGACCTCACCGCCGACCGTGCTGCCGAGGGCCCGCGATGATTCCACGGGCGTCCGCGTAATAATCCCGTCGAGCAGCTTCTGCGCCTCCAGGACATCGTCCAGCGTGACGGGCAGGCTCTCAAGGGTATTCACGAACTGTTCTCCTTCTTTGGATCAGGCGTCGGTGCCCCGTCCGGCATCGCTGCCCGGAGCACCGCTGTTGGGTGCGGCGCCCTCGCCGCCGGGGTTTGCGCCCGGCAGGTGGACGTCTGTGAAGGTGGTGTCTGCGCCGGGTTCGGGGGCAGAACCGCCCCCGGCTCCCGAGGTTGCCAACACTTCATCATGTTCCCACGTTCTGCCCGCAATGTAGCGAATCGACGAGTTTGCTACGGCAAGGATCGGAACGGAGAACAAGGCGCCGGGGATCCCGGCGAGGTAGGAGCCGGCCGCGACGGACAGGATCACGGCGACGGGGTGGAGGGAGACGGCCTTGCCCATGACGAGGGGCTGCAGGATGTGGCTTTCGAGCTGCTGGACGCCGAGCACGATCGCCAACATGATGAGGGCGTTGACGGGCCCGTTGGCGACCAGCGCCAGCAACACGGCGATCGCGCCGGTGAACAGCGCGCCGACCACCGGGATGAACGAGCCGAGGAAGACCAGCACGCCCAGCGGCAGCGCGAGCGGCACGCCGATGATGGCGGCGCCGACGCCGATTCCCACGGCGTCCACGAAGGCGACGAACATTTGGATGCGTGCGTAGCTGACCATGGATGTCCAGCCGCGGCGGCCCGCGCCGTCCGTGGCCCGGCGCGCCTTCCGGGGCATGAGCCTGACGAGGAAGGCCCAGATCCTGTCGCCTTCGAGCAGGAAGAAGATCAGGATGAACAGCGCCAGGACCAGGCCGGCGGCGAAGTGCCCGGCGGTGCTCCCGAACGTCAGAGCCCCGCTGAGGATGCTGCTGCTGTTGTTCTGCAGGGCAGCGGTGGCGTCCTCGATGTACTTATCGATCTGGGCGGCCGTCAGGTGCAGCGGGCCTTCCGACAGCCAGGTCTGTACCTGCTGCACGCCCGTGAGCGCCTGGGACCACAGTTCGCCGAAGCCCTGCATGAGCTGGCGCCCGACCAGGGTCAGGGCACCGACGATGAGGCCGATGAAGCCGAGCACCGTGATGGCGACGGCGAGCCCCTTGGGCACACGCCGGTTGGCCATCCAGCGCACTGCGGGGCTGAGGAGCCCCGAGAGGAGGGCGGCCACCATCACGGGGATGATGAGGAAGCTGACGTGGCTGAGCAGCCAGACCAGCAGCCCGATTACGAGCAGGATCAGCCCGCCGCGCCACGCCCAGGCGGCGGCGATCCGCACGCCGTAGGGAATGTCCTGGTCGATCTCCCGGTCGGTCCGTGCCCGGGCCCCGGCGCGTGACCCGGTCCCGGCCGCGGAATAGGAGGGGCTTGTGGCAGGTGCGGCGTCCTCAGCTGGCGTCATAGCCCCATGATTCCGTAGGCGACGCCCAATAGGAAACCAGAAACCAGCAACCAGCAACCGGCAACCAGCACCGGGCTACGGTCCAGGCACGGGCGACGGCCGAGGCACCGGCCCGGGGGCCGTTCATGGGGTCAGGCCGCCCGGTCAGCCCACAGCGTCAGCCGGCAGCGGCCGTCAGCGAGGCGGAGATGCCCCAGGTCATGGAGAACTGCTCCCCCGGCGCAAGCCAGCGCAGGCCCTCGCCGCTGTTGAACGCGTTGGCGGGACCGGTCATCGGCTCGATCGCGACCGCCTTCGACCGGCCCGGAAATTCCGTCGTCACGAAGACATGGACATACCCGCAGCTCGCGTCCTGCCACAGGCTCACCGTCCGCCCGTCGGGTGAGCGCAGCGTGTGCCGGGCGACGCCGCCGTCGAACTCCAGGTCCGTGTAGGCCGAATCGAGGTCCAGGGTCCCCACCGGCCGCCCGCCGCGCAGATCGAAGTCGCCGCTGACCGGTTCACTGCTGCGCGGGATGAGGCGGTCGTCGGCGACCAGCCTGGTCCGGGCGTCCACACTCACGGTGAGGTCCTCGCTGGGCACATCGCCCAGCCGCAGGTACGGGTGCGCGCCGAGCACGAACGGCGCACGGTCCTGGGAGTCGTTGATCAGGGTTTGGCGCACCACCAGCCCCAGGTCCTCGGCCAGTTCGTAGCGGACCCGGTGCCGCAGAAGAAACGGGTAGCCGTGCTGCGGAAAAACCGCCGCCTCCAGGGTTACGGAGAACTCGTCCTCGTCCACGAGATCGTAGGAGGAGTTCCGCAGCAAACCGTGGCTGGCGTTATTGCGGGAGACCTCGGTGATGTCCAGCTGCAGCTTCTTGCCGTTGAGGTGCCAGACGCCGTCCTCCACCCGGTTGGCCCAGGGTGCCAGCGTGATTCCGGTGGCGCCGGGCGCGATGTCGGCATCCCCGTAGGTTTCCGTCAGGGCGGTGTCTCCACGGCTGTAGAGCCGCAGGCCGGCGGCGAGTTCGGTGACGACTGCCAGGGCGTCGCCGCGCCGGAGCTCGTACTGCCGGCCGGACGCGTACCTGCGCATCGTGTCATTGGCGGCGGATACAGTGCCGGATGCCGGGGGTGTCGCTGAGAGATCCATGGTGACCACCGTACAGCCCGCACCACACAAACAACCCCGCGAACCCGTATACCTTGGACCCATGACTTCCAGCAGCGCAGGAGCCAGGCCATGAATCAACCCCTGGACGGCCGCGGGCTCGCCGCCCGGTTTGAGACGGTCTTCGGCGCCCGGCCCGACGGCGTGTGGCAGGCACCGGGGCGGGTCAACCTCATCGGCGAGCACACCGATTACAACGAGGGCTTCGTCCTGCCGTTCGCCATCGACCGGGCGGCCCGGGTTGCCGTCCGGGTCCGGCCGGATTCCACGGTGCGGATGCTCTCCACGTTCGGCAACCAGGGGCTGACCACCGCGGAGACCGGCTCGCTGGCCCGCGCCAGTGCCAGGGGCTGGACAAAGTACCCGCTCGGGGTCATCTGGGCGCTGCAGCAGCGGGGCCTTCAGGTTCCCGGCGTGGACCTGCTCCTGGATTCCGAGGTTCCGCGAGGGGCCGGCCTGTCGTCCTCCCACGCCATCGAATGCGCCGTGATTTCGGCGCTGAACGGGCTCATGGACGCCGGCCTCTCCGTGCAGGACATGGTCCTGGCCACCCAGCGGGCGGAGAATGACTTCGTCGGCGCGCCGACCGGCATCATGGACCAGTCCGCCTCGCTCCGGGCCACGGCCGGCCACGCCGTCTTCCTCGACTGCCGGGACCAGAGTGTCCGGCTGGTGCCGTTCGACGCCGATGCCGCGGGACTGGTGCTGCTGGTTGTCGACACCCGGGTTTCCCATTCCCACGCCGACGGCGGGTATGCGGCCCGCCGGGAATCGTGCGAACTCGCCGCCGAGGTCCTTGGCGTGCGGGCGCTGCGCGACGTCGGGCTCGAGGACCTCGAGGAGGCCAGCGGGCTTCTGGACCGGGAGACCTTCCGCCGGCTCCGGCATGTTGTCACCGAGAACCAGCGCGTGCTGCAGACGGTGGAGCTGCTGGACACCCGGGGCCCGGCCGCCATCGGCCCCTTGCTCGACGCGTCCCATGCCTCGATGCGCAATGACTTCGAGATCTCCTGCGCGGAGCTGGATCTTGCCGTGGACACGGCGCGGTCGGCCGGCGCGGTCGGCGCCCGCATGACCGGCGGCGGCTTCGGCGGCTCCGCGATCGCCCTGACCCCGGCGGGATCGGCGCAGCAGGTGCGCTCCGCCGTCGAACGTGCCTTCGCCCGGGCCGGGTATGCCGCGCCGGAGATCTTCAGCGTCAGCCCCGCGGCCGGAGCCATGCGGCTGGCCTAGGCGGGGCGTAGTCTGGGCGCATGCCAGAAGCTGTCATCGTTTCTACTGCCCGGAGCCCGATCGGCCGTGCGTTCAAGGGGTCCCTGAAAGACGAACGGCCGGACGATCTCGCCGCGGCCATGATCACGGCGGCCCTCGCCGGGATTCCGGAGTTCGACGCCGCCGCCGGGGCCGGCCACGGCCTGGACGACATCTATCTGGGGTGCGCCGAGCCAAGCGGCGAGGCCGGCTCCAACATGGCCCGTGTGGTCAGCATCCTGGCCGGGCTGGACAACGTTCCGGCCGCCACGATCAACCGTTTTTGTGCCTCCAGCCTGCAGACGCTCCGGATGGCCTTCCACGCCATCAAGGCCGGCGAAGGCCAGGCGTTCGTGGCCGCCGGGGTTGAGGCCGTGTCGCGCTACCGGGACTGGGCCGGTGCCGGCGAGACCGACGCCAGCACGCACAATCCGCGCTTTGAGGCGGCCCGGAAACGCACCGAGGCCCGCGCGGCCGCCAACACGCCGTGGACCGACCCGCGGCTGGGCGGCCGGATGCCGGACGTGTACATCGCCATGGGCCAGACGGCGGAGAACGTCGCCACAAGCTACGGCATCACCCGTCAGGAGCAGGACGCCTGGGCGGTGCTCAGCCAGAACCGGGCCGAGGCGGCCATCGCTTCCGGGTTCTACGCCCGCGAAATCACCCCCTATACCCGCGCCGACGGCTCGGTGGTGGACCGCGACGATTCACCGCGGCCCGGGGTGACAGCAGAGGCGGTCGGTGCCCTGCAGCCGGTTTTCCGCAGCGGCGGCACCGTGACGGCCGGGAACGCGTGCCCCCTCAACGACGGGGCCGCCGCCGTCGTGGTTATGAGTGATTCTCGCGCCCGCGAACTGGGCCTCGAGCCGCTTGCGCGGATCGTCTCCACCGGTGTCAGCGCCCTGTCCCCGGAGTTGATGGGCATGGGGCCGGTGGCAGCGACCCGCCGGGCGCTCACGATCGCCGGGCTGACCATCGGGGACATCGACCTCGTGGAGCTCAACGAGGCCTTCGCGGTCCAGGTGGTGGCCAGCGCCCGGGAGCTCGGCATCGATCCGGAGATACTCAATGTCCATGGCGGCGCCATTGCCCTTGGCCATCCCTTCGGGATGACCGGCGCACGCATGACCACCACGCTGATCAATGGGCTCCGCGCCCGCGACGCCTCTTTGGGACTGGCCACGCTGTGCGTCGGCGGCGGCCAGGGCATGGCGGTTGTGTTCGAGCGGCTCAGCTGACGGCTTCCTGCTGAGCCGCATACGAGAGGAGCCCCCTGCGGGGCGCCGGCGTTGATGGCCGCCTCGATCGACGTGAAGTCCATGATCAGGGAGAAGGCGGCCAGGCCGATCGCCAGGAAGCCGATGAAGACGCCGAGCGGGATGCCCATGATCTCCACGCTGGTGCTCAGGCCAAACGGCGTGGTCACGGCCCCGGTCATCATCATGACGACGTTGACGAGGGCAAACACCGCATAGCCGATCAGGGCGATCATGAAGAACCGCATGAGCTTGGGCGTCGCCCGGACCTTGCCGCTCTTGAACAGCACGAGCGTCACGGCGAAGACGGACAGCGTCCCGACGACGGCCTGGATGCCGACTCCCGGGAACAGGTTGTCAAGGATGCGGGTCAGGCCGCCGAGGAAGAACCCTTCGAGCAGGGCGTAGGCCAGGATAAGTCCGGGCGACGGCTGCTTCTTGAAGGTGTTGACCATTGCCAGGGCGAAGCCGCCGAGGGCTCCGAGGATCATCAGCATGGATCCGGTGCCCTGCGGGACGGCGAGCGCCACTGCCGCGCCGACTACCAGGATGCCGAGGCACCCCGCGGTCTTGACGATGACGTCGTCGTACGTCATCCGTCCAATGTCAGCCGGCCCGGCCGCCGGGCGGTTGTACAGGTCCTGGAGCTGTTCCTGGGTCATGCCCTGCTGGGCCGCATTCCACCCGCCCTGGACCGGGGCCTGACCGTAAGCGGTCTGGCCATACGGGTTCTGACCGTACGGGGCCTGACCGTACGGGGCCTGCGGGGCAGGCGGTGCCTGGGTGGCTTCGCGGAAATTCTTTCCGCTGAAGATCGGGTTTCCGCCATGTGCCATTGCGGGTGTCCTCCAAAATAAGGGGGTGGGTGATGTTCCGGTGCGATGCGGACTAGACGAAATGGGGATTTTATATAGTCACGCTACCAATTCCCACGGCTGACCGGGAGGGATAGTTCCCCACGGGGACCGCCGCAACCGAACCGTGATCTAGGTCAGCGGGTTTTTCAGGCCTAGCATGCCCGCGGAGGCCAGCCTCCCGGTGCGGCTCGCGAGTGTGCGGCTCGTGAGCGTGCGGCTCGTGACTGTGCCGGCCGCCAGCAGGCCGGACTGTCCGTCACCGTGGAAATCGTCGAACCGCTGCGACGGGTCACCCTTCGGCTCGGGGAGCGGGCCGGGAACCGGCGCCGGCGTTCCCGTGCCGCTGTTGATAATGACGTCGTCGATGTAGATGTCGGCCATTTGCTGATCGTGTTCGGAGCCAAGCTGGAGCGTGTCGAGCGTCGTCGCGGAAATACTGACAGTGCCGGCGTAGACCGAACGCCCGTCCCACCAGATTTGGACGTTGGTCCCGGGGCCGTTGGGGACCACGTGCATGACGAGCCGGTGCCAGGAGTCAGTCGGGACGTCCCGCCGCAAGGTGGTGTAGGCGAACCCTGCGGGTGACGAGGTACGGAGCACGAGCTCATGGGAGATGTTCTGCCGGAAAACATCCAGGACGCGGACTCCGCCGGCAAAGAACCGGAAGTAGGGAACATTGTTTCCCGCCATTCCTTCGGCGGCGATGTTGAACCAGCCGTCCGCATATGCCTCCGTGGTCCCGGGGGTCAGGCCCACCGTCAGCCTGGCGATGGAGCCCGGCACCGCGGTGGTGTGCAGGAGGGCGGCACAGTTCCCGGAGTGCGAGAGCCCGGTGGACACCGAGACGCTCCCCGTCCCGGCCGCGGAAATGCCGAACCCGTCCAGGGTGCCTGCCTCGAAGCTGGACGCCGCGGCCTGGATCCCCGGATAGGGGTCCCTGAGTGCCTCCGTGGAGGGAACGCAGGCCTGCGCCCCGGCAGTTTCGGGTCCCAGGCTGAGCGCCGGGAGGCCCAGGATCGCCAGTACAAGCGAACCCGCGAGGCACAGCTTGACCACCCGGTTCATCAGTCGGCCCTCCACGATCGGCCCCTGCCTTCGGCGCCGGCCGGATTCCGGAACGAACGGACTCGGGTTCTGGCGCTCTCCGCACCATAACGCCGGCGGGCTTGTAAAAAGCTTGGGGGTGGCGGTTCCGCGGGCCGGAGCGTACGTGCCCAGCCGCCCGCGCCAGCAGTGGGTGGCCCGGCGAATTGCGGACCGGGCAGGCCACTGTTTAGGCATACTCGGAATCAACAAAAGTTTTCTTTAGCTGGGCTACAGCATGGTGTCGGCGGCGCTACACGGTTGTTACCCGATCGCGACGTTCTCCCTGCTCGCAGCGGCATTCTTTGGGTCGCCCGGGCTGTAGCATAGGCCACACAGGGTGACGGACATCACAACACGTGATCGTAGTGCCAGACGCTCGTCCCCTGACCGTTCGCAACGGTTGCAAAGGCGCAACCCACAGCACCCCCATGTGGAGGTTTTCAATTTGAGAAGCACAACGAGCGGCCTGTCGCAGAGACGGCGCGGCAGACTATTGAGGGCTGTGGGGTCAGTATTCGCCGCCACGGCTGCGCTACTGCTCATCGTGGCCCCGGCGTCCAGCGCCACGACCCCCTCGCCGACACCATCCCCGTCGGCCACCCAGTTCACGAACAGCATCAGCGGCTTCCTGCGCGGCGACGACCGCGCACCGATCCCCGGGGTGACCATCACCGCCACGAGCGGCGATTTCACGGGAACCACGAAATCGGGAGCCAACGGCGCCTGGACCATCGGCGTCCCCACCCAGGGAACCTACGAGGTCAAACTCGATGAGTCCACGCTTCCGCAGGGCATCAAACTGGCCGAGGGCCAGGAGAACCCCCGCAACGTCACCTTCAGCCAGACCTCAAACCTCTCGGTGATCTTCACGTTTGGCAAGGGCATTGTCGTGGAGCAGCAGAACTTCATGCAAAACCTGCTCAACCGGCTGGTGGCAGGCCTGAGCTTCGGCCTGTTGCTCGCCCTCGCGTCCGTGGGCCTGTCCCTGATCTTCGGCACCACCGGCCTGACCAACTTCGCGCACGGAGAAATGGTCACCCTCGGCGCGGTACTGGTGTTCGCCTTCAACCAGATGCACCTGCCGTTCTGGCTGGCCGTCATCCTGGCCGTCATCGGCGGCGGATTGTTCGGCTACGTCCAGGACGCGGGCCTGTGGAAACCCCTGCGGCGCCGCGGAACGGGGCTTGTTCCGATGATGATCGTCAGCATCGGCCTGGCCCTGTCCGTGCGCTACATCATCCAGTTCTACTTCGGCGGCGCCACCCAGCAACTGCCGTTCGCCCAGAGCGTGGAAATCCTGATCGGCCCGATCTCCATCTCCCCCAACAACCTCTTGTCCCTCCTCGTCAGCGCCGTCGTGATCGCCGCCCTCGGCGTCGTCCTGCTCAAGACCCGCCTCGGCAAGGCCACCCGTGCTGTGGCCGACAACCCGGCGCTGGCCGCGGCCTCCGGCATCGACGTCGACTCCGTCATCCGGATCGTCTGGGTGGTCGGCGGCATGCTCGCCGCCCTCGGCGGCATCCTCTGGGCCTACTACCGTCCCGGCGTCACCTTCGACATGGGCTCGCAGATCCTGCTGCTCATCTTCGCCAGCGTCACCCTCGGCGGCCTCGGCACAGTCTGGGGCGCCCTGGTCGGTTCCATCATCGTCGGCATCTTCGTTGAGCTGACCACCGTGTTCGGCCTCGCAGCCGACCTCAAATACGTGGGAGCGTTGTTCATCATGATTGTTGTCCTCTTGTTCCGCCCTCAGGGCATTCTGGGCCGCAAAGAGCGCGTGGGTTAGGAGACAGCCATGGACTTCGGATTCATATTTTCCAGCGCCGCCGGCGAACTATTCAGCCCGACGACAGCTGCCTACGCCCTGGCCACCCTCGGCCTCGCGGTTCACTTCGGCTACACCGGCCTGCTCAACTTCGGCCAGGCCGGCTTCATGGCAGTGGGAGCCTACGGCTTCGCCATCTCCACCCTGACGTTCCATGTGCCGTTCTTCGTCGGACTGCTCGTCGCCGTCGTCGCCTCCGCCATCTTCGCCCTGCTACTGGGCATCCCGACGCTGCGGCTGCGGGCGGACTACCTGGCCATCGTGACCATCGCGGCGGCCGAAATCGTGCGCTACATCGTCACGACCAACCAGCTGACCGCCGTCACCGGCTCGGCCAACGGCCTGGCCGCCTTCGAGGGCGATTTCTACGCCATGAACCCGTTCCCTCCCGGGACCTACATCGGCATGAACAACCGTGACTTCTTCATCCGGGTGGTGGCCTGGGCCGTCGTGGCCGTGTTCTGCCTCTTGGTCTGGCTGCTGATGCGCAGCCCCTGGGGCCGTGTGCTCAAGGGCATCCGCGAGGACGAGAACGCCGTCCGCTCGCTGGGCAAGAACGTGTACGCCTACAAGATGCAGTCCCTGATCATCGGCGGCGCGCTCGGTGCCCTGGCAGGCATGATCTTCACGATTCCCCGCGGCGCGGTGCAGCCTGCCAACTACGGCACGGAATTGACGTTCTTCCTCTACACCTGCCTGCTGCTCGGCGGGCTCGGCACTGTGCTCGGCCCGGTGGTCGGCGCGATGATCTTCTGGGTGGTGCTCTCGCTCACCCAGGGCATCCTCTACGGCCTGATCGAGTCCGGCACCATCACGTGGCTGAACACGGTCCAGGCCGGGCAGCTGCGTTACATCCTGGTCGGCGTGGCGCTCATGCTGCTGATGATCTTCAGGCCCCAGGGCGTTCTCGGCAATAAGAAGGAGCTGGCATTCGCATGAGCATTCCAAGCGAAGAGTCACGGGACGAACCCCGCACGTCGGAAGAGATCGACTACATGACGGACACCCGTCCGATCGCCGCCGGCGAGATCGCGCCCGGTTGCAAGAAGCGTGATCCGATCGTGGTGGCAGAAAACGTCACCCGCACCTTCGGCGGCATCAACGCCGTCGACGTCCAGTACCTTGAGATCCCGCGGCACAAGATCACCGCACTGATCGGCCCCAACGGCGCCGGCAAGACCACCTTGTTCAACCTGCTGACGGGATTCGATACCCCGAACTCGGGTACCTGGCAGTTCGAGGGCAACAACATCGCCGGCGTCTCCTCGTACAAGGTGGCCCGGATGGGGATGGTGCGTACGTTCCAGCTCACCAAGGTCATGGGCAAGCTCACCGTCATGGAGAACATGCGCCTCGGCGCCTCCAGCCAGTCCGGCGAACGGCTGTCCAAGGCTTTGTTCAAGGGCATCTGGGGCGGCCAGGAAAAGAAGATCACCCAGGAAGCCAACGTGCTGCTGGAGAAGTTCAAACTGGACGCCAAGAGGGACGACTACGCGGCGTCGCTGTCCGGCGGGCAGCGGAAGCTGCTGGAAATGGCCCGCTCCCTCATGGTGCGGCCCAAGCTGGTCATGCTCGACGAACCGATGGCCGGCGTCAACCCGGCGCTGACGCAGTCGCTTCTGGACCACATCAAGAACCTCAAGGCCGAGGGCATGACCGTCTTGTTTGTCGAGCACGACATGAACATGGTCCGCCACATCGCCGACTGGGTGGTGGTGATGGCAGAGGGCAAGATCGTGGCCGAAGGGCCTCCCGCCGAAGTCATGAAGAACCCCGCCGTGATCGACGCCTATCTCGGCGCCCACCACGACGTGGATCTCGGCGACGCCGAGGGCATCAAGGAACTGGCCGCGGAGCTGGTCGCCGATGAGGAATCGATTGTCGGCACTGAAAACGCCGGCATCATCTCCGCCGACGTCCTCACCACCGAGGCGGAGGAGGCGACGAACGGGACAACGCGCGGCCGCCGCAGCGCCGGCGAGCCGAACACCGCCGAAGAGCCAAACCGCACAGAGAAGGACAAAGAATGAGCGCCACCAGCGCGGCACCGGCCGCCCAGCCCGCCTTCGATGGCGACTCGGTCGTGAAGGTCACCGATCTGGTGGCTGGTTACATCCCCGGCGTCAATATCCTCAATGGCTGCAGCATCGAGGCCCGCAGGGGTGAGCTGATCGGCATCATCGGCCCCAACGGCGCCGGCAAGTCCACGCTGCTGAAGGCCATGTTTGGCCTGGTCAAGGTCCACTCCGGCTCGGTGGTGGTCCGCGGGCAGGACATCACCGGGCTCAAGGCCAACAAGCTGGTCAGCAAGGGCGTCGGCTTCGTTCCGCAGAACAACAACGTGTTCGCCGCCCTGACCATCGAGGAAAACATGCAGATGGGCATGTTCCAGCGGCCCAAGGACTTCGCCCAACGGTTCGACTTTGTCTCCGAACTGTTCCCGGAGCTCGCCAAACGGCGCGCCCAGCGGGCCGGCTCGCTCTCCGGCGGCGAACGCCAGATGGTCGCCATGGGACGGGCCCTCATGATGGACCCGGCCGTTCTGCTGCTCGATGAGCCCTCCGCGGGCCTCTCCCCTGTCAAGCAGGATGAGACCTTCCTCCGGGTCCACGAGATCAACCGGGCCGGCGTCTCCGTCATCATGGTGGAACAAAACGCGCGCCGCTGCCTGCAGATCTGCGACCGCGCCTACGTGCTGGACCAGGGCAAGGACGCGTACACAGGGACGGGCCGGGAGCTCATGAAGGATCCCAAGGTCATCCAGCTCTATCTGGGGACGCTCGCAGACACTGTCGAATAGCGCCGGGCAGTATCCCCCACAGGGCCGTCACCAGCCGGTGGCGGCCCTTGTGCGTGCCCGGCGGCGCCTGGCTGCGCCCCAGGCCTCTGGCCACGCCTCCGGGCGCCTCCGCAGCCTGCGACGGCGTCACGCGTTGCAGGTTTATGGACGGGGACCTTGAGGGCGTAGCTGGAAATCCGGCGTCAGCTGTCCAATGCCGGTCTAATGGCTGCCGTGCTTGATGCCTGGCCCGTACGGACGCTGGCCCGCTCCCCCGCACACAAAAGACCCCCGTCCGGACTGGACGGGGGTCTTCTGTTAGTCAGGGGAAGCGGCTTACAGCTTGCCGAATTCTTCCTTGACCGGCTTGTAGGTGTTGTCATCCTGGTACTCGTAGATGCCGATGTAGGCTTCCGTCGGGTCGCCGGCGTCGGAGAACGTCACGGGGCCGGACTGGCCGTCGTAGTCGATGTCCTTACCGTTGCGGAGCAGGGTGACGCAGCTCGGGAAGGTGTTGCACTTCTCTCCACCCTCAGAGACTGCCTTGAGCTGGGCTGCGATGTCGGTGCCCTTGGTGCTCTTGGCGGCCTCGGCGGCCAGTGCGATCAGGTTCACGGCGTCGTAGGACTCGCCGGAGTAGCTGTAGTCCTTCAGCGCCGGGTCAATCCCCAGGAGCTTCTTCTTGAAGTCCTCCTTGGCGAAGGTGCCCGGGATGGTGCCCTGGGCGCCCTTCAGGGTTCCTGCCTGGAAGTCCTTGCTGTAATCGGACATGTTGCCGTCCACCATGAAGATCTGGGTCGGCTTGACGCCCTTGCCCGTCATCAGCGGAACGATGCTCTTGGCCTGGTCGAAGGTGATCAGGGCAATGGCATCCGGCTTGGCGGCCAGAACCTTGTCCACCTGGCTGCTGAACTGGGAATCGCCTTCATTGAAGAGCTCCTGGGCAACAACCTTGCCGCCTGCCGCCTCGAAAGCGGACTGGACGTTCTTTGCAAGGCCGGTTCCGTAGGCGTCGTTCAGGACGATCATGCCGACCGTCTGGGCGCCACAGGTGGCCATGTAGTTGCCGAGGACCTTGCCCTGGAGCACGTCCGAGGGGGCGGTGCGCCAGTAGAGGCCCTTGTCATCCCACGCCGTGAAGTCCGGGGAGGTGTTGGCCGGGGAGAACTGGACGACGCCGGCGCCGGTGATCTGGTTGATCACGGTCTTGGAGACGCCCGAGGAGGCGGCGCCGACGATTGCGCTGACGCCCTGTCCGAGCAGTGCCGTGGTGGACTGGGTGGCGATGTCGGTCTTGGTGTCGCCGGAGTCACGGTGGATGACCTCTACCGGCTTGCCCAGGACGCCGCCGGCATCGTTGACCTCCTTGATGCCGAGGTTGACACCTGCAATTTCGGGCGGGCCGAGGAAGGCCAGCGAACCCGTCGTGGGCAGGAGCGAGCCGATCTTCAGGGGCGTGGGGGTGGTGGTGGCCGAGGCGGGCACAGTGCCCGCTTCGCCGGCGGCGCTGGTACCGCCACCGGTGGCGCTGGGAGCCGGGCACGCGATTCCCGCGGCCGCGGCTGAGCTGGATCCCGACGAACTCGGGGCGGGTGAACCGCCACAAGCCGTAGCCAAAAGGGCGACGCCGAGGCTAAGCACGGTGAGCTTAGCGACGCGGGGCGCAACCCGGGGGAGTGAAGTCATGTACAAGCTCCTCGATCTAAAGGTGCGAACGGCCTTTGACGCGAAAGATCAGGTGTTCCTGATTCCACTTCAAGCTAGTGCAATTTCGACGTGAAAATAAGTGACTACGGTCACATCCTTATAACACTCGTTGCATAGAGGAAATCTGGACGGTTTGCGGCGGCTGTTTTGTCGGGGGCGACGGCCCGGAACGGCTGCCCGGGTCAGTCGATCCCGAGGGCAAGCACGTGCGAGGGACAAGCCCGTGCGACGGGCCTGGGAACGCCGGGGGCCAGGGCCGCCAGGCTGCCGGGCGCCGCAGGGCGGCGCGCAGCCCAGTGCCCCAGGTGGGACTCGAACCCACAACACGCGGATTTTAAGTCCGCTGCCTCTGCCAATTGGGCTACTGGGGCGCCCGGTCAATGGTATCCCGCCGCCGGGCGGATCAGTCCGCGAAAGGCTCCGCGTAGCGGAAGGTGCCGCTCACGCCGCCGGGCCAGACGGCGAGCGGCAGCAACTGGAAGTGCGCGGCCCAGCCTGCCTCCGGCGGCGCCACCCCGAGCGAGGTGGACGGAACAAAGCCGAAGCGGGAGTAGTACTCGGGACTGCCCAGCAGGGCTATCCCCCGCTCCCCCGCGGTGTTGGCCCGCGCCACGGTCTCGTTCATGAGCGCGGTGCCGATGCCGTGGCGCTGCAGCCGCGGCACCACCCCGATCGGCCCGAGGCCGAGCAGCTCCAGTCCGTCCACCCATCCGCGGGTGCTGATCACATGCCCCACGATTTCGCCGTCGAGTTCGGCCACGATACTGAACGCCGGCAGGTATTCCTGGCACTCGAACAACCGCGCCAGCAGCTTCACTTCCTCGGGTTGGCCGTCGATGTGCTCTCCGGTGGCGGGCGAGATGGCAAACGCGGCGGCGGTGAGGGCGAGGATGGCGGGACGGTCCGCCGGTTCCTCGCTGCGCAGCACGAGTTCCGGTGCCGGTTTGTGCACACCGTTGGCCGCGACGAGCTCGTGCAGTACCTCCAGCGCCCGTTCGGTGTCCGCCACCGGCACCAGCAGATGGTCATGGTGGAAGCCGGCAAGGACGTTGCAGCTGATCTTCGCCTCGGTCAGGGCCGCGCTGACGGCTGCCGTGAGGCCGATCGCCTCCAGCGAAGAGTGCACCTGGAGCGTGATCCAGGCCGCGACGAAGTCGTAGGAGAGCCCCAGGCTGTCTGCTTCGTTCCGCGGCAGCACGACGGTCAGCCCTTCCGCCTCACGGACGGCGGCCGCAATGGCCCCGGCCAGGGGCTTGCCGTGCGGCCACAGGGCGTAGACGTATTCGCCCTCGCGCAATTCGGGGTGCATGGTGGCCAGGAGGGCGTGCAGGTCCTTTTCAGCTGTCATGGAGCCAGTCTAGGCGCGGGGCCCGTGCTCCGGTCCGCTCCCGGCGTCCTGGGGCGGCTGCCCGCCACGAAAACGGCGGCCGCTCCCCCTGAGGGGAACGGCCGCCGTCGAAGGCTCAGATCAGGCTACTTGGAGTCGGCCGGAACAGCTTCCTTGGTGTCGTTCTTAGCAGTGCCGTTCTTCCCGGCGTCGTTCTTGGCAGCATCCGCAGGCGTGCCGGCAACGGGAGCAGCGGCAGGCTTCGGGGCCGGCGTCGCTGCGGCCACGAAGGCGCCGCGCGGGTTGTCCAGATCCATCAGCTGCGTGGTGTCGCGGCCCAGGAAGAAGGCCCAGATCCAGCCGGAGATCACGCGGATCTTGCGCTCCACGGTGGGGATGGCCATGCCGTGGTAGCCACGGTGTGCCAGCCAGGCCAGCGGGCCCTTGAGGCCGATGCGGCCAAGCAGGTTGATGTTCGCCACGCCCTTCCATTCGCCGAAGCCGGCGACGGCGCCCAGGTTCTTGTGCTTGTAATCCTTGAGCGGCTTGTCCCAGCGGGAGGCCCACAGGTTCTTGGCGAGGCGCTTGGCCTGGCGCAGCGCGTGCTGCGCGTTCGGCACGCACGTGCCGTCCGGCAGGCCGCTGCCCGTGAGGTCGGGGACGGCAGCGACGTCGCCGGCGGCCCAGGCGTTCTCGATGATGCCCTCGTCGCCTGCGATGCGCAGATCGGCCAGGACGCGGACGCGGCCGCGCGGCTCGAGCGGGAAGTCGGTGGAGCGGACCATCGGGTTGGCCTGCACACCGGCAGTCCAGACCAGGGTGTCGGTCTCGAATTCCTGGGCCGGGCTCTTGTCCGGGAGGTTGATGAGCTTCAGGGAACCCTCGGCGTTGTCGAGGGAGGTGTTCAGCAGGACCTCGATGCCGCGGCTGCGGAGGTGCTCGACGACCCATTCGGCCTGCGATGCCGTGACCTCGGGCATGATGCGGCCCATCGCCTCGACCAGGACGAAGCGGACTTCCTCCTGCTTGATGCGCGGGTTGTTCTTGACCGCGGCGCGGGCCAGGTCTTCCATTTCGGTGATGCACTCGATGCCGGCGAAGCCGCCGCCGACGACGACGAACGTCAGGGCGCGGGCGCGCTCAACGGGGTCCGTCATGAGGGAACCGGTCTCGATCCGCTCGAGAACCTTGTTGCGCAGGGCGACGGCCTCTTCGATGGTCTTCAGGCCGATGCCCTTGTCCGCGAGGCCCTTGATCGGGAACGTGCGGGTGATGGCGCCGGCGGCAAGCACGACGTCGAAGTAGGGAATCTCGAAGGTGCCGCCGCCGTCGGAGGGTGCGACCACTGCCGTGCGGTTGGCGTGGTCGATCGAGGTCACGCGGCCCTGAATGAGTTCCGTCTGCTTCAGGTGCTGGCGGTGCGAGACGACTGCGTGGCGCGCCTCGATGTTGCCGCCGGCAACTTCCGGCAGGAAGGGCTGGTAAGTCATGTAGGGCAGCGGATCCACGAGGGTGACGATGCCACCGGCATTCGCGATCTTTTTCTGAAGTTTGAGGGCTACATACAGGCCGACGTACCCGCCGCCGACGACGAGTACCCGGGGACGGTCCTGGAGCTGAAGGGAGGATGCCATATCTCAAGAATACAGTAGTTTGTGAAAACCTTCACTAACTATGACGGCTTGCTGGAGTCCACCGGATTGACGGCCTCGGGTTCGGCCCTGCCGGTCCCGTCCGGCCCGTCCGGGCCGTCCTTCGGCGGCGTGCGCATGGCGGCCCGCAGCTGGAACGCGGCGGCCACAACGATTCCGACGAGCAGGGCTCCGAAGCCCAGGACCACCGCGGCCGGCACTGCACTGTCCAGCTGGGACGGCTTCTCCGCGACGGGCACGGTCGCTTCGGGCAGGGTGGGGGCAGCGCTGGAGGGTGCGGGCTCCGCGGCAGGGTCAGTCGTGGCGAGGTTTCCGCGCCGGTGGACCCGGATCCAGTCCGAAATGGACCCCAGCGGATTGACTTTGGTTTCCGGGACATCGGCCTTGAGGGCGGCCTCGGCGTTCAGCACGCCGAAGCCATAGAGCGGATCCTTCCCTGGCGCCCCGGCGTCCTTGGCCGTGGTGACGATCCGGTTGATGACCTGGCTGGCGGACATTTCGGGCCATTTGGAGCGAATCAGGGCCGCGACGCCCGACACGATGGGCGTGGCTCCGGAGGTGCCGGCCCAGTCGGCGTAGCCGCCGCCGGGCAGGCCGCCAACCAGGTCCTCGGCGGGAGCTGCGACGCCGATGCTGATGCCCTGGGAGGAGGAGTCGATGCTGGCCGCGCCGGTGCGGTCCAGGCCTGCAACCGTCAGGACGCCGGGGATGGTGGCCGGGGCGCCGACCTGGACGTTGCCGCCCACCCGGTTGCCCGCGGCGGCGACAATCACGACGTCCTTCTGTTCGGCGTAGAGGAATGCCGCGTCCCAGCTCTGCGGCCATTCCGGCGACGTGCTGCCGAGGGAGATGTTGATGACGCGGGCGCCGTTGTCCACGGCCCAGCGCACTGCCTCCGGGATCTGGTCCTGGTCGCTCTTGCCGCCCGGGTTGGCCGAACCGAGCCAAGTGGAGACGGACAGCAGCTGCGCTTCCGGGGCGACGCCGACAACCCCGTCAGGTCCAGCGGCCGGGCCAGCGCCAGGGCCAGTTGCGCTGGCGCTCGGTTTGGCAGTTGCTTCGGGCGCCTGGTGCCCCCGTCCGGCGAGCATGGTGGCCACGAGGGTGCCGTGTTCGGGTTTGGCGCCGATACTCTCCTGGCCGTTGGCCTTGCCGGCGCCGGAAATGTCCGCGCCGCCAGCGAGCACGCCGCCCAAATCCGGATGCCGGCCGTCCACTCCGCTGTCAATCACGGCGACCTTGACCCCGGCCCCCTTGGAAACGTCCCAGGCTTTGGTGATGCCGGACTCGGCGAGCCAGTATTCCTTGTCCCGCCAGGAGTCTGCGTGGGCGGGCGCGGCCAGGGTCAGCGCCGCCGTGGACGCCCCGCCGGCGAGGGCCAAGGCCATCAACGCGGAGGCGGTCCGGCGGCGCCGGGCTGTTGCTCTGGTCATTCAGGTCCTATCGGCGGATGCACCAGCGGCACGGGCGCGCGCTGGGGCACGGCTGCTGGGGCGGGATCATCGGATGCTGAGGGCAATTCCGTCAAGAATATCGTGTTCGCTGCTCACGGCCGTGGTGATGCGGCCGCCGGTGACCTCGGCCAGGCGCTGCAGGACCCGCCGCCAGACCAGGCCACCGGCGCCGATCACGTCCACCCGCCCGGGGTGCATGTAGGGCAGCGCGGCCCGCTCTTCCCGGGTCATTTCGAGCAGCTCGGTGCAGGCTTTCCGGATCGCGTCCAGGTCCAGTTCGGTGCCGTGGATCGCGGCCGGCGAGTACTCCGGCAGGCGCAGCGCGTGCGCGGTGATGGTGGTGACGGAGCCGGCCACGCCGACGACGGCGGTGGTGCGTTCCAGCGGAACGGTTTGTGCCGCCTCGCTGATGGCGGCGTCGACGTCGGCCTCCGCGGCCGCGATCTGATCCGCGGTGGGCGGGTCGCTGCGCAGGTGCCGTTCGGTCATCCGGACGCAGCCGACGTCGACCGAGCGGGCCGCGATGACGCCGCCGGCGTTGCCCAGCACGAACTCCGTGCTGCCGCCGCCGAGGTCCACCACCAGCACGGGGTCCTGCCCGCGGGAGGGCAGCACACTGCTGGCGCCGGCGAAGGACAGCGCGGCTTCCTCGTCGCCGGTGATCACCTCGGGTTCGACGCCGAGGATGTCGCGGATGCCGTCGACGAAAACCTGGCGGTTACGGGCATCGCGGGTGGCGGAGGTGGCCACGAAGCGCACCTTTTCGGCGCCGTGCTCGCGGATGAGGGCAGCGTAGTCCCGGGTCGCGGCGAAGGTGCGCTCGAGCGCTTCCTGGGCCAGTTCGCCCGTGGAGTCCACGCCCTGGCCCAGCCGGACCACGCGCATTTCCCGCACGATGTCGGTCAGCCGCGGTGTGGCCGGCCCTGTTGCGTCGCCTGCGCTCACATCGGCGATCAGCAGGCGGATGGAGTTGGTGCCGCAGTCTACGGCCGCGACCCGGGTCACTTGGACTCCCCCGTGCCGGTGGTACCGGCCGTCTCAGCAGCGCCGGCGGTAGCGGCGGTGTCAGCGACGCCGGCGCCGGCGGCGTCGACGCGGGACTTGCGGACCGGTGCGGGCCGGCCCACGATCTCCGGCAGGCCTTGGGGGCCATGGCGGCTGAGGTCCCGCGACGGGGCCTCCCCGCCGGTGTCCCAGGCGCCGTCGCAGTAACAGCGCTCCACGGTCCACCACTCGGCGATGGCCGCGATCGATTCATCCCCCAGCGGGTTCACGCCCGGGCCGGCCGCCAGCGAATGCCCCACGAGGACGTGCAGGCATTTGACGCGGGTCGGCATTCCCCCGGCGGAGACGCCGTCGATTTCGGGAACGGCCCCGATGCCGGAGCGCGCGCCGATCTCGGCACGGGAGGCCAGATATGCCTCGTGGGCGGACCGGTACCGGGCCGCGAGGCCGGCGTCGGCAGCGAGCCGGTCGTTCATTTCGTTCATCAGCCCGGCGGCCTCCAGCCGCGATACCGCCGACGTGATCACCGGGTGGGTGAGGTAAAACGTGGTGGGGAACGGCGTACCGTTGCTGAGCCGCGGCGAAGTGGCGGCGACGAGCGGGTTTCCGCAGACGCAGCGGGCCGGGATTTCGACGACGTCGCGCACGGGCCGGCCCAACTGGCGGCTGAGGACCTCGAGATCGTGCGGTGACGGCTGGCGGGAGCCCTCCGGGGCGTCTGCCCTGTGCCGTGGTGCCGGGGTCTTGGCCCCGTCGTTGTCCTCGGCTGCTCGGTTCTGGTCCACTCGGTTCTCGTCCACGGGAGTGGCACCTTCCTGCCCTGTTCCGGATTGTCCGCGGGACAATCCCGGCGGCGGGCGCCGCTTCTAGTCTGTTGCCGATCGCCTGATGGACTCCCAGAGGGCGTCCACCCAGGGCAGGTTGGCCGGGTCTTGTGCTGATGCTGCACCCGCCGCGCCACCGGATTGCGCGGCAGGAAGATCGCTGCCGAATACCCAGTAGCCCGTCTCTCCGGGCATAACCATGTTAATGCGGTCGCGGGCCTGCTGTTTCACATAGTTGGGATCCTGCCACCGCGACACCTGGCGTTTGAGGTCCTCCTGCTTCGTCTGTTTGGCCGCAATGTCGGCCTGCAGCGCCGCGATTTCGGCGCGTTTGTCCAGGAAGATCTTGACCGTAGGGGCCAGCAGGATGGTGATGGCAATCATGACGACACCCAGGGCCAGCAGCCGGCCCGAGAACGCTTTGGCGGGCACGGGGTCCAGGGATTCGTCCGGCCCCCCTGCGGCGGTCCGGCCCTGGTTCTTGCCGCCGGTCCTGGCGTCGGTCCTGCTGCCGGACTTGGCGCCGTCCTTCCCGGCCGCCGGGCGGCTCTCGGGCTTTGCCGGAGCTCCTGCCGGGGCTGTTACGGGACGGGGTTTGGCCGCAGATGCGGCGCCGGAGCTGCCCGGGGCCGGCTTGCCTGTGGAGGCTGATACCCGTGGCGGGGCAGGCGCAGCGCCGGCCGGCGCCGCCGTGCCGCTGCGGGCGCCGCCAAAGTCCGCCTGGATGACCTCGCCGCCGTCGGCTGCTGCCCCCAGGCCCGTGGCCGCAGGCTTGGCAGCAGCAGCCTTGGCGGCAGGCGTAGCCCGGGGAACATTGGGGCGTCGGGTTGCCATGTCACTCCTTCAAAAGCGGACCAAAAAAAGAACCGGTGGCCATGGTCTTTCAACCATAGCCACCGGTTACCGGTTTTCGCGGCTAACTAGCCCTTGAAACGCGGGAACGCGCTGCGGCCGGCGTACCGTGCGGCGTCGTCGAGTTCCTCTTCGATGCGCAACAGCTGGTTGTACTTGGCCACGCGCTCGGAGCGTGCCGGGGCACCGGTCTTGATCTGTCCCGCGTTGGTGGCAACGGAGATGTCAGCAATGGTGGTGTCCTCGGTTTCGCCGGAGCGGTGTGAGGTGATGGTGGTGTAGCCGGCACGCTGGGCCAGGGACACGGCGTCCAGGGTCTCGGTCAGGGAACCGATCTGGTTGACCTTGACGAGCAGCGAGTTCGCGGTCTTGGTGTCGATGCCGCGCTGCAGGATGGCCGGGTTCGTGACGAAGAGGTCATCGCCCACGAGCTGGACCTTGTCGCCGATGGTGTCGGTGAGGGTCTTCCAGCCTTCCCAGTCGTTCTCATCCAGCGGGTCCTCGATGGACACGAGCGGGTAGTCGGCCACGAGCTCGGCGTAGTAGGCGCTCATCTCGGTGGCGGAAAGTGCCTTGCCTTCGAACTGGTAGGCGCCGTCCTTGAAGAACTCGGAGGAGGCGACGTCGAGGGCCAGGGCGATGTCCTTGCCCGGGGTGTAGCCGGCGTTCTTGATGGCTTCCTGGATCAGGTCCAGGGCGGCACGGTTGGACGGCAGGTTCGGCGCGAAGCCGCCCTCGTCACCCAGGCCGGTGGACAGGCCCTTGGCCTGCAGGACGGACTTGAGGTTGTGGTAGACCTCGACGCCCCAGCGCAGGCCTTCGGAGAAGGTCTCGGCGCCGATCGGGACGATCATGAATTCCTGGATGTCCACGTCGGAGTCGGCGTGCGAGCCGCCGTTGAGGATGTTCATCAGCGGCACGGGCAGGACGTGCGCGTTGGGCCCGCCCAAGTACTTGTACAGCGGCAGGTCAGCGGAGGCGGCGGCGGCGTTGGCCACGGCCAGGGACACGCCCAGGATGGCGTTGGCGCCGAGCTTGCCCTTGTTGGGGGTGCCGTCCAGGTCGATCATGGCCTGGTCGATGCTGCGCTGGTCGGTCGCGTCGAAGCCGGTCAGGGCCGGGGCGATCTGGTCGATGACCGCGTCGACGGCCTTCTGGACGCCCTTGCCGAGGTAGCGGCCCTTGTCGCCGTCGCGAAGTTCAACGGCCTCGTGCTCGCCGGTGGAAGCGCCGGAGGGAACTGCTGCGCGGCCGATCTGGCCGTCCGAGAGCAGGACTTCAACTTCTACGGTCGGGTTGCCACGGGAATCGAGGATTTCGCGGGCGTGGATGGCATCGATAAGCGCCATGGATATGCTCCTTTGGGTGAAGCGATCTGCAGGGAATCTGACTGCTTGGACTCTGGCTGAACATCAAGCGGAAAGCCGACGTCGTCGTCGCTACTAGCGTAGTCGAGAGCGGGATAAGTTACGGAAACCTATCCAATCCCCGGACGTCATGATGGTGCCGCTACCGTGCCGACTCTAGTCTGCCAGCACTATTGTGCCGAGGGCCTGGGGCCGGTGCTGTCCTGGAACCGGCGCAGGGCGCCGCGGAGAGCGCGTTCGGCGTCGAGCCCGCCGGCCCGGGCAGCGGCCACGATCCCGAACAGCAGGTCGCCGAGTTCCTCCTCGGCGGCCGGGAGGTCGACGGCGGTTCCGGCGGCGGTTTGGCCGGCGGCCGCTGCCATGCCCGCGCGTTCGGCGCGGTCCAGGAGCTTTTGGGCCCGCGCGAGGGCCGGCAGCGCGGCGGGAACCCCGTCGAAGACGTGGCCGCGTTCGGGCATCTCGGCCTTCTTGACGGCGTCCCATTTCAGGACGATCTCCTCCACCGTTGCCGGGAAGGAATCCTGCAGCGAGCCGTCGGGCCGGAACACATGCGGGTTGCGCCGGATCATCTTGGCCTTCAGAACCCGGGCGACATCGTCCAGGTCAAAGGCGCCGCGTTCCTCGGCGAG
Organism: Arthrobacter sp. P1_D4; assembly: GCF_056406115.1. NCBI lineage: Bacteria > Bacillati > Actinomycetota > Actinomycetes > Micrococcales > Micrococcaceae > Arthrobacter > Arthrobacter sp. P1_D4. The sequence goes on from NZ_JBFUAU010000017.1 coordinate 82,746, forward strand.
CCGGGCGTGGAGCACCACCTGCAACAGGACGTCCCCCAGTTCAGACTGCAGTTCCGCGTCGCCGGCGCCGGTCTCGATGGTCTCGGCCACCTCATAGGCCTCCTCCAGGAGGTACTCCACGAGGGACTCGTGGGTGAGGGCACCCATCCAGGGGCAATGCTCGCGCAGGGCCGCGATCGTCCCCCGCAGCTCCCCGACCTCGCAAGCTCGGCCGGGGACCCCTGCCGCTGTGGGCCCAGCGAGCCTCTGGACGGGTGATGTGTCCTCGTTAGCCAAGATCGGAGTAGGCCTCGTTGATGTATTCGACCAGGGCTTCCTTCTCCTCGAGCGGCAGGAAGGCGGCCTCGGCCGCGTTCAGCGTCAGCTCCAGCAGGTCATCGAGGTCGTAGTCGAACGTCTCAACCAGGAGTTCGAACTCGTCGGTCAGCGTCACGCCGCTCATGAGCCGGTTGTCGGTGTTGATGGTGACGTTGAAGCCGAGCTGGTAGAGCATGTCCAGCGGGTGGCTTTCGATGCCCTCACCGAAACCGGCAATGGCGCCGGTCTGCAGGTTGGAGGAGGGGCAGATCTCCAGGGCGATGCCACGGTCCCGCACCCAGCTGGCGAGCTCGCCCAGGGTCACCATGCCGATGGTGTCGTTGACGGAGTCGTCGAAGCCTTCGGCGGCGGCGGCCTCTTCGTCCTCTTCGAATTCGATCGTGACGTCCTCGGCGATACGGACGCCGTGGCCCAGGCGCAGGGCCCGGCCGTCAACGAGGGCCGACTGGATGCTTTCCAGACCGGCGGCTTCGCCGGCGTGGACGGTGGCCGGGAAGTTGTGCTGGGCCAGGTAGGTGAAGGCGTCCTTGAAGCGGGACGGCAGGAAGCCGTCCTCGGCGCCGGCGATGTCGAAGCCGACGGCGCCGTTGTTGCGGTGGCGGACGGCCAGTTCGGCGATCTCCTGGCCGCGGTCGGCGTGGCGCATGGCGGTGATGAGCTGACCCACCTGGATATCGCGGCCGGTCTCTGCCACGGCGTCCACTCCAGCCTCGAGGCCGGCCTGCACGGCTTCGACCACGTCGTCCAGGCTCAGGCCCTTCTGCAGGTGCTGTTCGGGTGCCCAGCGCACCTCGCCGTACACGACGCCGTCGTCGGCCAGGTCTTCGACGAATTCCTTCGCGACGCGGAACAGGCCCTCCTTGGTCTGCATCACGGCGATGGTGTGGTCGAAAGTCTCCAGGTAGCGGACCAGGGAACCGGAGTCGGCGGATTCGCGGAACCACTCCCCCAGGGCGACGGGGTCCGTGGACGGCAGCGTGTGGCCGACGGCCTCAGCAAGTTCAATGATGGTGGCCGGGCGGAGTCCGCCGTCCAGGTGGTCGTGAAGGGAAACCTTGGGAAGGCCCTTCAGGTCGAAATCGAGGTCAGGGGCAGCGTCAGGAATAGTCTCAGTCACGTTCCAACCATAGGGTCGCCGGGCGCCGGAAGCTACTTTCCGGACGCTCCGGACTCAGCGGACGGACCGGCCAGCATCGTGCCGTGCAGCTCGGAAGCACGCTCACCGGAGGCGGGTTCGGCGACGTATTCGGTCTCAGACGGGACCGGACGGGTGTCGTGGCGGCCCAGGCGCTTGTGCCACCAGCGCAGGAGATGGTCGATGAGGACACCGAGCACAATGGCGAATACCACCGCGATGCCCGCGCTGAGCAACGGGTTGTGGTGCAGCCACGGGAAGGAACTGGCCAGGACGCCGATGCCGATGGAGTAGGCGACCCACGTCAGGCAGGCGAAGCCGTCCAGGAAGAAGAACCGGCGGTGCGGAAACGCCGTCGTGCCTGCCACGTAGTTGACCGCGACACGGCCCCACGGAATGTATCGGGCGGTGAAGATCAGGACGGCGCCGCGCTTCTCGAGTTCGTAGTGGGCCCAACCGAACACCTTTTGGACCTTTGGCTTGCGCATCCAGCGGAACCGCTCGAGGCCAATCTTGCGGCCGAGCATGTAGGCCATGTTGTCGCCGGCCATGGCTCCCACGAGCGCCGTGAGGCCCAGGATCCACAGGTTGGGCTGGCCGCTGTGCACGGAGTACGCCGCCAGGGCAACGATCAGGGTCTCGCTCGGGACCACCATCGCGAAGCCGTCCACGAAGAAAAAAACCAGCAGGAGGGGGTAGATCCACCACTGGCCAGCGGCATGGAGCACGGCCTCGTTAATGAACTCCATGCAGGTGGTGCTCCTTGATGACTGGGAACGGACAACTAAGCCGTAACGTACTCGCGATGACAGTGGGTAGAACTATGGACGAAACTTTGCGCGACGTGCGGCCAACAAACGTGACCCAAATCGCTCCTAAGTGTCCCATGGGCGGGCCCAATCCGCCTAGGACTCGGCGGGCGGCACGGAATGCGTCGGTTCCTCCGGTGCGCGGCCGCGCACCCTGCTGATCACGCGGTCCAGGACGACGCCCAGGACGATCGCGCAGACGATGGCAATGGCCGCTCCCAGCACGTGGTTTTTCTCAAACCACGGACCAACAGTCAGGCCGATCCCCACCGAGTAGCTGGCCCACAGCAGCGCCGAGAGCACCGTCAGGCTGACGAATCTGCGCCACGGGTAATGTGTGGCACCGGCGGTCAGGTTAACGGCCACCCGCCCGATCGGGACGAAGCGGGCAACAAGGATCAGTGAGGCAGGCCGTTTCCGCAGTTCCCGGCCGGCCCAGCGGAAGGCCGCCTGCATGCGCGGGCCGCGCTGCCACGCCCAGCGCCGGGTTCCGGTCCCGCGGCCGATCAGGTAGGCCATGTTGTCGCCCACTAGTGCCCCTGCGGCAGCCGTTGCGATCAGGAGCAGAGGGTTGGGGACGCCCGCCGTGGCGGCGACTGCAGCCAGGCCCACCACCACCGATTCGCTCGGAATCGGGGGGAAGAAGCCGTCGATCACGCAGCAGGCGAAAACCAGGACGAGGACCCAGGGTTGCCCTGCGGCGGCGAGGATGAAGTCGTTGATTGCCTGCACAGCTTCCTAACGCGCGGCGGGGCCAGATCGATCCAAGCGCAGGCTCGGCCGGAGCCGGGCCTGCGCCAAGGGTACTGCTGTGGAGTCAGTCTTGTGGAGTTAGTGTACCGCCGGCTCCGGCCGCCGTTGCCCCATCACGTACGGCTGTTATCCCCAGGGTTTGGGCGCCATAAGGGATAGGGCAACGGGGTTAGGCGATGCGGTCGATGATGAGCTTCTGGGCGGGCCGGGAGCCCTCGGGGGCGATCACGGCGGCGTGTTCGAGCGCTTCCTTGGCACGCTCGAACTTCTCCGGTGTGTCCGTCAGCAGGGTCATGAGCGGTTCGCCCGCCTTGACCGTGGCGCCGGGCTTGGCGTGCATCCGCACCCCGGCACCGGCCTGGACCTGGTCCTCCTTGCGGGCGCGTCCGGCGCCGAGCCGCCAGGCAGCGACGCCGACGGCCATCGCGTCGAGCTCCACCAGGACGCCGTCGGCCGGGGCGTAGATGACCTCGGATTCCTTGGCGACCGGGAGCTTGGCGCGCGGGTCTCCGCCCTGGGCCTCAATCATCCGGTTCCAGACGTCCATAGCCCGGCCGTCCCGGAGTGCTGCCCGGGGATCGGCGTCGCGGATGCCGGCACACGCCAGCATTTCCTCCGCGAGCCGGACGGTGAGTTCGACGACGTCGTCCGGGCCTCCGCCGGCGAGGACCTCCACGGATTCCTCGACCTCGATCGCGTTGCCCGCGGTCAGGCCCAGCGGCGTGTTCATGTTGGTAAGCAGTGCCACCGTGTTGACGCCGGCGTCCTTGCCCAGGGCCACCATGGTTTCGGCCAGTTCGCGGGCGCGCGCCTCGTCCTTCATGAACGCGCCGCTGCCCACCTTGACGTCGAGCACCAGCGAGCCGGTGCCTTCGGCGATCTTCTTGCTCATGATCGAGGAGGCGATCAGCGGGATGGCCTCCACGGTTCCGGTGACATCGCGGAGCGCGTAGAGCTTCTTGTCCGCCGGGGCCAGCCCGGCCCCGGCCGCGCAAATGACCGCGCCGACGTCCTGGAGCTGGGCCATCATTTCGTCATTGCTCAGGGCCGCACGCCAGCCCGGGATGGCCTCGAGCTTGTCCAGGGTGCCGCCGGTGTGGCCGAGGCCGCGGCCCGAGAGCTGCGGCACTGCCACGCCAAACACCGCCACCAGCGGAGCCAGCGGCAGGGTGATCTTATCCCCGACGCCGCCGGTGGAGTGCTTGTCCGACGTCGCCTTCACGCCGCCGTCGGGCCGCCGCAGGCTGGAGAAGTCCATCCGCTCGCCGGAGGCGATCATGGCCGCCGTCCAGCGGGAGATCTCGGCCCGGTCCATGCCGTTGAGCAGGATGGCCATGTTCAGGGCGGCCATCTGTTCGTCGGCGATGGCGCCGCGGGTGTACGCGTCGATTGTCCAGTCGATCTGGGCCGGGCTGAGCACACCCTTGTCCCGCTTGATGCGGATGATGTCGACGGCGTCGAACGCTTCACTGTTGTTGGGGTTCTGTGTCGTTTGTGTCACCGGGGTTCCTCCAGGTGTTGGGGGCCAAAGGCATCGGGAAGGACCTGGTCCATGGTCTTGATTCCCTGCGTGGTCATGAGCTCCATGTCCGGAGCCCGGAATTCGTAGAGCAGCTGGCGGCAGCGCCCGCACGGCATGAGGACATTCCCGCCGGCGTCGACGCAGTAGAAGGCGCGCAGCCGTCCCCCGCCGGTCATCTGCAGGTTGCCCACCAGGGCGCACTCGGCGCACAGTGTCAGCCCGTAGCTGGCGTTTTCGACATTGCAGCCGCTGACGATCCGCCCGTCTCCGGTGAGGGCCGCGGCCCCCACCGGAAACTTCGAATACGGCGCATAGGCGTTCTTCATGGCGGAGACTGCCGCGGCTTCGAGTGCAGCCCAGTCGACGTCGGTGCTGTCCATTCTCAGCCCTTGATGTACGGTATGCCGTCAGCGGCCGGCGGCCGGGAGCGGCCGACGAGCCCGGCCACGGCAAACACGGTCACCACGTACGGCAGCATGGCCATGAACTGGCTCGGCACCGGGGTGCCGATGATCGTCACGATGCTCTGCAGGTTGTCGGCGAAGCCGAACAGCAGCGCCGCGAAGAACGCCCCGATCGGGTTCCAGCGGCCCAGGATCATGGCGGCGAGGGCAATGAAGCCGCGGCCGCCGGAGATTTCCTTGGTGAAGCTGTCGATCGCCACGAGGGTGAAGAACGATCCGCCGATCCCGGCGACGGCGCCGCCAAGAGTGACGTTCCAGAAGCGGGTCGCGTTGACCTTGATGCCCAGGGTGTCGGCCGCCTGCGGGTGCTCGCCCACGGCACGGACGCGCAGGCCCCACTTCGTCTTGAACAGTGCGACCCAGATCACGATGACTGCCACGTACATCAGGTAGCCCACCACGGACTGTTTGAAGAGGATGGGCCCGATCACGGGGATGCTGGACAGGACCGGGATATCGATGATGGGCAGCTCGGCGGGCGAGTTGTATTTCTCGGGGTCCGACTGCATCACCGTGGTGAACAGGAAGCCGGTGAGCCCGGAGACCAGGACGTTGAGCACGACGCCGACGATGATCTGGTTGACCACGTACTTGATGCTGAACACTGCCAGCACCACCGACACAAGGGCGCCCGCCACGGCCGCCGCAAGCAGGCCCAGGTAGGGGTTGTGCGTCAGGCTGGCGACGAGCGCGGCCGTGAAGGCACCACCCAGGAGCTGGCCTTCGATGGCGATGTTAACGACGCCGGCGCGTTCGCACAGCACACCTGAGAGGGAGCCGAATACGATCGGCACGGCGAGGGTCACGGATCCGGCGATGAGGCCTGCCAGCGAAATACTGGGGGTCCGGGCGCCGCCCACCACCCAGATCAGGAAGGCGACCACGAAAACGACGGTGAACACGGCCGGCACCCAGCGCGGGGGCCGCCGGTTCGCTCTCGCCTTCAGGACCAGGGCGTAGCCCGCGAGGACCAGCAGGATCAGGGAGAGCACCATGCCGGACAGGAACGCGGGTACTTCGATCGCCGGGAGCTGGAAGAAGTCTCCGCTGGATGAAACCCCGAACTTGGCGTTCGCCTGCGGGCCCAGCAGTCCGAAGAAGATGAAGGCGATGGTGGCCAGAACCGCAAGCGTGACCGGCAACTTCCAAGTCACGGGCTTGGCGGACACCGTCGGCCTGTGGTTCTTCTCCGGCTGTGGTTTTCCTTCAACGGGCGAGGTTGCTGTTGTGCTCATGCGGCACCTCCGGTGGTTGCGGCCTGCTTGGTTTTGCCGGCGATCGCGGCCTTCTTCTTGCGCGGGTTGAGTCCGAAGATCGCCCGGACCAGCGGCGGCGCCGCGATGAACAGCACGATGAGCGACTGGACCACGAGCACGATGTCGATCGGAGTTCCGGTCTGGATCTGCATCTGGACGGCGCCTGCGCGGAAGGCCCCGAACAGCAGGCCGGCGGCGAAGGTGCCCCATGGCGAGGACCGTCCCAGCAGCGCGACCGTGATGGCGTCAAAGCCGTAGGTTGCCGCGACACCGTCGGTCAGGACCTTTTCGGTGCCCGCCACCTGTGCCACGCCGGCCAGGCCGGCCAGGCCACCGGCAATGGTCATCACCAGGATGGTGGCCCGGGAGACGTTGATGCCGGCGGTCAGGGCTGCCTTGGGGTTGGCCCCGACGGCACGGAATTCGAAACCGAGCGTGGAGCGGTTCAGCAGCCACGAAACAAACACGGTGGCCGCGATGGCCAGCAGGAATCCCAGGTGCAGCCGGTACTGGCTGCCGAAGATCAGCGGGTACGCGGCGCTGGGGTCCACGATGGGCGATATCGGTGTGTCCGCCCCCGGACGCTGGAACAAGTCCGTGTCGAGCAGGTAGCGCAGGAAATAGAGTGCGATGTAGTTGAACATGATGGTCACGATGACCTCGTGGGCGCCGGTCCGGGCTTTGAGCACGCCGACGATGCCGCCCCAGACGGCGCCGCCGATGACGCCGGCCACCAGGACCAGCAGCAGGTGTATCCCCAGCGGCAGGTGCAGCGCGAAGCCGACCCACGAGGCGAGGATGCCGGCCATGATGATCTGGCCCTGCGCACCGATGTTGAACAGGCCCGCGCGGAAGGCCAGGGCGACGCCGAGGCCGGCGGTGATCAGCGGGGTGGCGATGGTCAGCGTCTCCATGAGGGGGGCGAACTGTCCGGCCACGCCGTTCCCGCGGGGGTTGAAGACCGCGCCCTGGAAGAGGGCGACGTAGGAATCGGTGGCGGCGGACCAGACGGCGAGGAGGAAGTCACTGGGCCGGGCAAAGAGATAGCCCGCCGTGGTGCCGACAACCTTGTCCGTCATGGCGATGAGCAGACCGCCCAGGATCAGCGCGAGCAGCACCGCCAGGATGGTCACTATGCCGTTGCCGGTGAAGATCTTGCGCAGCAGCGACTCCTCTTCCGGGGCACCCGGAAGAGCTCCGCTCTGGGTCGAGACCGGAACGGCCGATGGCTGGTGGGCGCCTCCCGCGGTGTCCAGCGAGGTGACGAAGTCTGCATCGTCCTCGAGCGGTTCAGGCTCCACGTCGGTGGCCTGCGATGCCGGAAGTTGGTCCGGGTCCGGTGCGGCCGCGGACCGCGGCTCGGTGTTCTCACTCATGGGGGTCTCCTACGGCGCCGGAGCCGGGCTCCTGCACGGACGGGGCGGCGGGGGCCGGGTTCATGGCCGGCTTCGTTGCGGGTTTTTCGGCCGGGGTGCCGGCCGGGTTTTCTGCTGCGTTCGCGGCCGGGTTTTCAGAAAGGGATCGGGCCGAGTGCCTGCCTGCGGCGTCGGTCTGGGCCTCGTCCGGGGAAACGCCGGCCATCATCAGGCCCAGGACGTCACGCCCGGTGCCGGCCGGGACGATCCCGACCAGCCGGCCCTTGTACAGCACGGCGATCCGGTCGGCGAGTTCAATCACCTCATCCAGTTCGGTGGAGACGATCATGACGGGCGTGCCATGGTCCCGCTCCGCGACGATCCGCTTGTGCAGGAACTCGATGGAGCCCACGTCCACGCCGCGGGTGGGCTGGGAGGCGATGAAGAGCCGCAGCGGCCGGGAGAGCTCCCGGGCCATGACGACCTTCTGCTGGTTGCCGCCGGACAGGGTGCCGGCTGCCAGCGAGCCGGACGGGGTGCGGACGTCGAATTCCGCGATCCGGGTCTTGGCGTTCTCCAGGACCTTGGCCGGGCTCATGCTGATGCCCTTGGCGAACGGCGCCTGGTCGTACCGGTCCAGGATCAGGTTCTCGGCGATGGAGAACGTGCCGATCAGCCCGTCGAGGGAACGGTCTTCCGGCACGAATCCGACGCCGGCGTTGAGTACCTCCTTGACGCTGCGGCCCACGAGTTCTTCGCCGTCGAGGGTGATCGAGCCGTGGACCCGCTCGTGCAGGCCGAGGATGGCCTCGGTCAGCTCGGTCTGGCCGTTGCCCTGGACGCCGGCGACGGCGAGGATCTCGCCGCGGGCAATTCCGAAGCTGATCCCGTCGACCACGTGCTGGCCGTTGGGGGCGATGACGGTGAGGTCCTTGACCTCGAAGGTGGTCTCCTGCGGATTCGCGGGAGCCTTGTCCAAGGTCAGGCTCACGGCCCGGCCCACCATCATGGAGGCCAGCTCGGTGGTCGAGGCGCCGGGATCGGCCGAGCCCACTACCTTGCCGCGCCGGATGACGGTGATGGTGTCCGAAACGGCCTTCACCTCACGCAGCTTGTGGGAAATGAAGACGATCGAGGTGCCGTGGCTCTTGAGCTGGCGCATGATGTCCAGCAGTTCATCGGTGTCCTGCGGGGTCAGCACGGCCGTGGGCTCATCGAGGATGAGCACCTTGGCGTCGCGGACCAGGGCCTTGATGATCTCCACGCGCTGCTGCACGCCCACGGGGAGGTCTTCGATCAGCGCGTCGGGGTCGACGTCGAAACCGTACCGGTCGGAGATCTCCCGGATTTTCCGGCGGGTGTCATCCAGGTCCAGGAATCCGCCGGTCTTGGTGGTCTCCGCTCCCAGGGCAACGTTCTCCGCGACGGTGAAGACGGGGACCAGCATGAAGTGCTGGTGCACCATGCCGATGCCGGCCGCCATGGCGTCACCGGGGCCGCGGAACGTGACCGGTTTGTCGTCGATGAGGATTTCGCCCTCTGTGGGCTCGTACAGTCCGTAGAGGACGTTCATCAGCGTGGACTTGCCCGCGCCGTTCTCACCGAGCAGACAGTGGATCTGCCCGGGTTCAACAACCACATCGATGTGATCGTTTGCTACCAGGGAGCCGAAGCGTTTGGTAATGCCCTTGAGTTCAAGTTTCAAAACTCTGACCAATCTCGAGGTGTCCGGAAGGCTTGGTCCGGACGCGTAGGGGCGCTGCAGCACCAGCTTAGTGCCTGGGATCTGAGGCACTAAGGGCCGCAACGAAAAGCGCCACAGCCCGTGCGGTGGTGACCGGACGGGCCGTGGCGCTTAGCGGAGGAAGTTAGGCTTTCGGGCTTGCTGCGGATTCAACCTTCAGCTTGCCGTCGGCGATGTCCTTCTTGATCTGGTCCAGCTCGGACTTCAGTTCGGCCGGAACCTGGGAATCCATGTCGTGGAACGGGGCAAGCTGAACGCCGTCGTTCGCGAGCGTGCCGACGTACGGCTTGTTGGTGAACTGGCCGTCCTTGTCCTGCTTGACGACCGCCTCGACGGCCTGGCCCATCTGCTTCATGACGGAGGAGAGCATGATGTCCTTGTAATCCGGTGCCGTGAGGAAGCCGTCGGAGTCAACCCAGATGAGCTTGACGTCCTTGCCGGCTGCCTTGGCTTCCTGCAGGGCCGCGCCCGCACCCTTGCCGACCGGACCGGCGACGGGCATGACGATGTCGGCGCCCTGGTCCAGGAAGTTCTGGGTGAACTGCTTGCCCTTGTCCTGCTTTTCGAAGTCGCCGGTGAAGGAGCCGTCCTGCTTGGCCTTGTCCCAGCCGAGAAGCTTGACGTCCTTGCCCTTCTTCTCGTTGTAGTACTTCACGCCGTCGGCAAAACCGTCCATGAAGATGGTGACCGTGGGGATCTTGATGCCGCCGAACGTGGCGACCGTCCCGGTCTTGGTGGTGCCGGCTGCGAGGTAGCCGGCCAGGAATGCTGCCTGGGCGGTGTCGTAGATGATCGGCTTGACGTTGGCGACCGGGGTGTCGTAGCCGAAGTCGATGATGGCGAAGTGCTTGTCCGGGTTCGCGGTGGCCTGGGACTTGGTGGCGTCGCCGAGCAGGAAGCCGACCGTGATGGTCAGGTTGCAGCCGGCGGAGACCATGGCGCGCAGGTTGGGCTCGAAGTCGTTGTTGGTCTTGGACTCGGCCTGGTTCATGTTAAGGCCCAGCTCCGACGTGACCTTCTTCAAGCCCTCGTAGGAAGACTGGTTGAACGACTGGTCATCGAACCCGCCCGAGTCGGACACGATGCAGCCCTTGTAGTTGCTGGCGGTGTTGGTGGCGGTGCTGGCCTCCGGGGCAGCTCCGCAGCCGGTCAGCAGGAGTGCAGCCGCGCCCGCGGTGGCGACGCCGGCCATTGATCCGCGCTTAAAGGTGGCACGCAGAGAGTTCTTCAATTTTCCTCCAGGAAGAAAGAGTAGGCGCTACGACGGAAGTTCAATGAGTGTCTGTCTGCGGTGTTCCGCTGATCTCTGTTGTCACTGATGGATTTCGCAGCACTGCGCCGAGGCGCACTGATGCAAGCTACTGTAGTGGCCTGCGCCACGTCCCGATAACACACGTCCCGGCGAATGCCCAGATTGTTGAGAACTTGTTACCTAGAGGTAGCCGGTGCCCGCCGCGACCACATAAGCTCCGGCGCCGGTCCCCGCAGGAACCGGCGCCGGAGGCGTATGTGGCGGCACGGCGATTGCCGGGTGTCAGGCTACAGCCGCACGAGCATCTTGCCGGTGTTGGCGCCGTCGAGCAGGTCCATGAAGGCCTGCGGGGCATTCTCCAGCCCGTCCACCACCGTCTCGTCGTAGCGGACCGTTCCGTCGGCCAGCCAGCCGGACATGGTCTCGACGAACTCGGCCATGTGCTGCCAGTAGCCGCCCACCAGGAAGCCCTTGAGCGTCAGCTGCTTGCCGATCGCCAGCATGAGGTTCCGCGGCGCCGGCGTGGGCTCGGTCGCGTTGTACTGGGCGATGGCCCCGCACATGGCCACCCGGCCACCGACCGTGAGGGCGGACAGCGCGGCTTCGAGGTGCTCGCCGCCGACGTTGTCGAAGTAGACGTCGATCCCGCGCTCACCCGCGGCCGCGGCGAGCTGTTCCGCCACGGGGCCGTCGTGGTAGTTGAACGCGGCGTCGAAGCCGAGTTCGAGCAGGCGTGCCACCTTTTCCGGCGAGCCGGCGCTGCCGATCACCCTGGACGCGCCCATGGCCTTCGCGATCTGCCCGACAAGCGAGCCGACCGCGCCGGCGGCGCCCGAGACGAACACGGCGTCGCCGGGCTTGAATTCCGCGACCTTCAGCAGTCCCGCGTAGGCGGTCAGCCCGGTCATGCCGAGGGCGCCGAGGAATGCTGACGCGGGGGCAAGATCGGTGCGCGCCACCGTGGTGGCCGCTGCATCGACGACGGCGTATTCGCGCCAGCCGAGGCCGTGCACCACCGTGTCGCCCACAGCGCGCGCTTCGGCCCGGGACGCGATGACTTCGCCGACGGCGCCGCCGTCGAGGGCGCTATCCAGCGCAAACGGCGCGGAGTAGGACTTGACGTCGTTCATGCGTCCGCGCATGTACGGGTCCACCGAGATGAACAGGTTGCGGACCAGGACCTGGCCGTCCTGCAGTTCTGGCAGCGCCGACTCGGCGAGGCGGAAGTTCGCCGGGACGGGGCGGCCGTGGGGGCGGGACGCCAGCTGGATCTCGCGGGTGGTGGCGGGAAGGGTGAGAGTTTCGGTGTTGTTGCTCATGCGGCTACCTCCAGGATGGTGATGTCGACAGTGATGTTGCCGCGGGTGGCGTTGGAGTACGGGCAGATCTGGTGGGCCTTGGCCACGAGGGCCTCGGCCGTGTCCCGGTCCACGGCGGGCAGGGCGATCTCAAGTTCGGCGGCCAGACCGTAGCCGGCACCGTCTTCGAGGGCGCCGAAGTGGATTTTGGCGGCGACGGCGGAGTCCGTCAGGTCGGCGCGTTCCTTGCGTCCCACAAGGCGCAGGGCGGAGTGGAAGCATGCGGCGTAGCCGGCGGCAAAGAGCTGTTCGGGGTTGGTGCCCGCGCCGTCACCGCCGAGTTCGACCGGGCTGGCAAGGGTGACGCTCAGCTTGCCGTCCTTGCTGATGGCGGTGCCGTCGCGGCCTTCGCCGGAGGCCAGGGCCTCTGCTGTGTAAAGGGTCTTCATGGGGTTTCCGTTCTGTCGGAGGGAAGAAGGGGTTCAGTGGGAACTCGCCGGAAGCCTGCGGAGTCGCCGTAAATTTCCGGCGAGTTGGCACGCCTCCCGCGGTTTCGACGTCGGCCGTGTGGGCCTGGGAAGGGTGGTGGAGGGGGAAGGGCTTAAGGGAAGGGCTTAGTGGGAGGCGTGAAGCGCGTTCGTCAGCCGGCCCAGGGTGTCGCGGAGCTGGTCCAGTTCCGATGCGGTGAGCCCGGCGGCGTCTGCCAGTCGCTGCGGGATACCGCTGGCCTTGGCGCTCAGGGCGGCGCCGGCGTCGGTCAGGAAGATCTCCACGCGGCGCTCGTCCTCGGCGGAGCGGCGGCGCTGGACGAGGCCGAGCGCTTCGAGCCGCTTGAGCAGCGGCGAGAGCGTGCCGGAGTCCAGGCCCAGCTCCTCCCCCAGTTCACGCACGCTGCGCGGCGCCGCTTCCCAGAGCACCAGCATGGCGAGGTACTGCGGGTAGGTCAGGCCGAGCTCCTCGAGCATGGGCCGGTAGGCGGCCGTGGCGGCACGTGAGGCAGAGTACATCGCAAAGCACACCTGCCGGTTCAGGCGGAGCGCTTCCGGGCCGCCAGTGCGGGCCTCTTCTGACGTGGTCATGCCTCCACCATACTGCACAATTCAGTTGTGTACAATTCAGTTGTACACAACTGAATTGCACAGCGGGAACCGGTAACAGGTGTGCAGGGGGCCAGCCGCGGCACCGTTCCCAGCCGCGGCCGCCGAGATTCCCCATGTTTGACGGGTGCCGCCGGCGTGTCGGCCCGCAACCGCCGGCGTGTCCCGGCGTCGTGCCGGCAAAGGTGGGGAAACTCCGCGCGGCGGTCCTGGCCGGGTGTAGCGGGGCAGGACCGGCGTAGGGGCCCGGGCGGAACGGCTTACAGGTCGCGGATGGTGCGCAGGGCCGCCGCCGTGAGCACCTGGATGCCCAGGCCCAGCGCCCGCTCATCGACGATGTAGTCACCGCGGTGGAGGTCATACTCTTCCCCGCCGGGCGTCTTCGTGCCGAGGCGCATCATGGCGCCGGGGGTGTCGGCCAGGAACCAGGCAAAGTCTTCCCCGCCCATGGACTGCGGGGTCAGGACCACGGCGCCCTCGCCGATTTCGGCGCGGGCCGCGGCCTCGATCAGCGCGGTCTCGTGCTCGGAGTTGACCACCGGCGGCACGCCGCGGGTGTGTTCCAGGTGGACATCGACGCCGTACGGCTCGGCGACCTGCCGGATGATGTCGTCGAGCAGCTCGCCGGCGTCGTGCCAGGCGTCACGGTCCAGGCAGCGCATGGTGCCGGCCATGTAGCCGCTGCCCGGGATGGCGTTCGGGGCCGAGCCCGCGGAGATCTGCCCCCAGACCACGGACACGCCGCTGCGGACATCGACGCGGCGCGAGAGCACTGCGGGAACGTTGACCGCGATCTGCGCCAGGGCGAAGACCAGCTCCTCGGTCAGGTGCGGGCGCGAGGTGTGGCCGCCGCGGCCGGAAAGTTCAATCTTGATGGTGTCCGAGGCGGAGGTGATCGCCCCGATCCGGGTGCCGATCTTGCCGATCTCGATCCGGGGGTCGCAGTGCAGCGCCAGGATGCGCGGCACGCCTTCCAGGACGCCCTGTTCGATGCACGAGGTGGCGCCGCCGGGCATGGTCTCCTCGGCCGGCTGGAAGATGATCCGGACGGTCCCGCGCAGAGGGGAGGCCTCGTGCATGCGCTGCAGGACCAGCGCGATCCCGAGCATGGTGGCAGTGTGGACGTCGTGGCCGCAGGCATGGGTCACGCCGTGGTTCTTCGAGGCGAACTCAAGGCCCGTTTCCTCGATGATGGGCAGGGCGTCGATATCCCCGCGCAGTGCGGTGGCGATGGGACCCTGTCCGACGTCGACCGTCAGGCCTGTGCCCTCGAGGCGGCGCGGCTTGAGCCCGGCTTCCTCGAGCCGTTTCGCCAGCTTGTCGGTGGTGCGGAACTCCTTGAACGAAAGTTCCGGATGCGCATGGAGGTCGCGGCGGAAAGCGATCAGCTCCGGCAGGAGGGGCTCCAGCCACGGCCCCACGAGAGTCGTGGGCTCAGCTTCAGTCGAATAGTTGCGCACGGAATAACTCTATCGAGCGGCCAAAGAATAGCGGCATCGGGTACGGCGCGTTACGGATTGCTGAACATTGCACAGGCCGTGATCCGCTCTCCTCCGGCTACAGGACGTCGGTGTCGCCCTTGGCCTTGATGGCATCCACGGCCTGCTTGACCCGCTGCGAGTGTTCCTTGGTGGTGACCAGCAGGGCGTCCGGGGTGTCAACGATCACGACGTCCTTGATGCCGATCAGGGCGATCACCCGCTTGGTATCGGAGACCACCACGCCGCTCGCGTTCTCGGTGAAGACGCGTGCGCCCTCGCCCAGGACCGTGACCTCGTCGACTTCCTTGGCGCTGTTGAGCCGGCCCACGGAGGCGAAGTCCCCGACGTCGTCCCAGAGGAACGTTCCGGGCACCACGGCGACGTCGCCGGCGGCGGCGGCGGGCTCGGCGACGGCGTAGTCAATAGCGATCTTGGGCAGCGTGGGCCACACCCGCGCCGTGACGGCGTCGCGCTCCGGAGTGTCCCAGGCCTTGGCGATCTCCTGGAGGCCGGCGAAGAGCTCGGGCTGGTTGGCTTCGAGGTGCTTAAGCATCAGCGAGACCGGGGCCACGAACATGCCCGCGTTCCAGACATATTCGCCGCTGTCGACGTACTCCTGGGCCACTTCCTCGCTGGGCTTCTCCACGAACTCCACCACGGACTGCGCACTGGGCGCGTCCGGGATGTGGAGGTTCGCGCCGGAACGGATGTAGCCGAATCCGGTGGAGGGATGGGTCGGCTTGATGCCGATGGTGACGATCTTCCCCGCGGCCGCGGTGTAGACGGCTTCACGGACGGCGTCCTGGAAGAGGTCGTCCGGGCTGATGACCTGGTCCGCGGCAAACGAGCCCATGATGATGTCCGGGTCCCGCTCGTGGAGGATGGCCGCGGCGAGTCCGATCGCAGCACCGGAGTCTTTGGGCTCGCTCTCCAGGACGAGGTCGGCTTCCAGGACCTCAGGCAGCTGGCGGCAGACGGCTGCCCTGTGGGCGGAGCCGGTCACCACCAGCACGTGCTTGCCGGCGACGGGCTGGAGGCGGTCATAGGTCGCGCGCAGCAGAGTGCTGCCCGAACCGGTGAGGTCGTGAAGGAATTTCGGGGCTGCTGCCCGTGACAGGGGCCAGAGGCGGGTCCCCACTCCGCCCGCCGGAATGACCGCAATAAAACGGTCCAGCGGTGAATCCTGGCTTGTCACTTTGTCTGTAGTCATCACGGCTACTTTAGCCGACGGCGGCCAATTCGGTCCGAATTGAGCCGGGATCCGGCCGTACCGGCGCCTGCGACCACAGCCAAATGTGGCGTTCGTCTCAAAACAAACGCAAAACCGCGCCGGGGCCGGTCAACAAGGAGTTCCCAAATTGAATAAGCTGTTAGCGAAGCCTAGATTTAGGCTTGAGCTTACGAGTGCTCTCGCAGCAGGCGTTCCCCCCGCGTGGATCCCATGCCAGCGCCGCTGTGTTGCAGGGAGGTTTATTCAGTGCCGACAAAACCAGCTGGCACCTTGTACCGCGGCCGTGAAGGCATGTGGTCCTGGGTTGGACACCGCATTACCGGTGTAGTGATTTTCTTCTTCTTGTTGGTCCACGTGCTGGACACCTCATTGGTGCGTGTGTCCCCCGAGGCCTACACCGCAGTGATTGGTGCCTACAAGAACCCCCTCATGGCCCTGGGTGAAACGGGCCTTGTCGCGGCGATCGTGTTCCACGCCTTCAACGGCCTGCGGATCATCGCCGTCGACTTCTGGAAGAAGGGTGCCAAGTACCAGCGTCAGATGCTCTGGACGGTCCTGGGCCTCTGGGTCGTCGTCATGGTCGGCTTCTCCATCCGCCACCTGTCCCTCGCCCTTGGAGGTCACTAAGCCATGACTGCAACCATTCAAAGCCCACGTAGTGGAAAACCCAGTAGTGGAAAACCCAGTAGTGGAAAACCCAGTAGTGGAAAGATCCAGCCAAAGTACCGCCGCACTGGCGGTTCCAAGGGCAACTTCGAGATGCTCGCCTGGCTCTTCATGCGCCTCTCCGGCGTCGTGCTGGTGGTGCTGATCTTCGGCCACCTGACCGTGAACCTGCTGGTCGGCGAGGGCATCCACGCGATCGACTTCGGCTTTGTGGCCGGCAAGTGGGCCGACCCGTTCTGGCAGTTCTGGGACCTGGCCATGCTGTGGCTCGCCATGCTGCACGGCACCAACGGCGTCCGCACGATCATCAATGACTACGCCGAGAAGGACGCAACGCGCCTTTGGCTGAAGATTGTGCTCTACGCGGCCACCACGGTCATCATCATCCTGGGCACCCTGGTCATCTTCACGTTCAATCCGTGCCCCGTGGCCAACGGCGTCCAGCTTCCCGGCGGTTTCTGCCCCGCGCCTTAGCGGCGCAGCCGTAATGGTTCAGCCGTAGCGGCGGAACCGCCGCGGACAGGAGCCCGTAAGGGCAGGAATCCGCGGTCCGTCACGGCAACTGATCTTGCCTGCCGAGCGCAGGCGCAGATTGCACGAGACTTCACCGGGCAGGCGCGGCCTGCCGGTGGTTTATAGCGAATTTTGAGAGAAAGAGCGTCTGGTATGCAGGTCCATAAGTACGACGTCGTGATCGTCGGTGCCGGTGGCGCCGGGATGCGCGCGGCGATCGAATCAGGTCAGCGCGCCCGAACAGCAGTACTGACCAAGCTCTACCCCACGCGGTCCCACACCGGCGCGGCGCAGGGCGGCATGTGTGCAGCCCTGGCCAACGTCGAGGAAGACAACTGGGAGTGGCACACCTTCGACACCATCAAGGGCGGCGACTACCTGGTTGACCAGGACGCCGCCGAGGTTATGGCGAAGGAAGCGATCGACGCCGTCCTGGACCTGGAAAAGATGGGCCTGCCGTTCAACCGCACGCCCGAGGGCCGCATTGACCAGCGCCGCTTCGGTGGCCACACCCGCGACCATGGCAAGGCACCGGTCCGCCGCGCCTGCTACGCCGCCGACCGCACCGGCCACATGATCCTGCAGACCCTGTACCAGAACTGCGTCAAGCACAACGTCGAGTTCTACAACGAGTACTACGTCCTGGACCTGCTGACCGTCGAAGAGGACGCTGTCCGCGAGGACGGCACGCCGTACAAGCAGAAGCGCGTCGCCGGCGTCGTGTCCTACGACCTCGCCTCCGGCGAGCTGCACGTCTTCCAGGCCAAGTCCGTGGTGTTCGCCTCCGGCGGCGCCGGCAAGGTCTTCAAGACCACCTCCAACGCCCACACCCTGACCGGTGACGGCATGGGCATCGCGTTCCGCCGGGGCATCCCCCTGGAGGACATGGAATTCTTCCAGTTCCACCCGACCGGCCTGGCCGGCCTGGGCATCCTGCTCTCCGAGGCCGCCCGCGGCGAAGGCGCGATCCTGCGCAACTCCGAGGGTGAACGCTTCATGGAGCGCTACGCGCCCACCATCAAGGACCTCGCCCCGCGCGACATCGTGGCCCGCTCCATGGCCAACGAAGTCCGTGAGGGACGCGGCTGCGGCCCGAACAAGGACTACGTCCTCCTGGACCTGACGCACCTTGAGCCTGCGCACATCGATGCCAAGCTGCCGGACATCACCGAGTTCGCCCGCACCTACCTGGGTGTGGAGCCGTACACGGAGCCGGTTCCGGTGTTCCCGACGGCGCACTACGCCATGGGCGGCATCCCCACGAACATCAGCGCCGAGGTCCTCCAGGACAACGACACGGTGGTCCCGGGCCTCTACGCCGCCGGCGAGGTCGCCTGCGTCTCCGTCCACGGCTCCAACCGTCTGGGCACCAACTCGCTGCTGGACATCAACGTGTTCGGCAAGCGCGCCGGCATCGCCGCCGCCGAGTACGCCAAGACCGCCGACTTCGTGGAGCTCCCCGTTGACCCGGAGGCCTACACGCTGAACCTGCTGGACCACGTCCGCACCTCTGACGGCACCGAGAAGGTCGCTGCGATCCGCAAGGAACTGCAGGACACCATGGACGCCAACATGCAGGTGTTCCGCACCGCCGACACGCTGAACCAGGTCCTGAAGGACATTGCCTCCTTCGAGGAGCGGTACCAGCGCATCAGCGTCCAGGACAAGGGCAAGCGCTTCAACCTGGACCTGCTCGAGGCGGTGGAGCTGGGCTTCCTGCTCGAGCTCGCCAAGGTCATGACCGTGGCGGCCCTGCACCGCGAGGAATCCCGCGGCGGCCACTTCCGCGAGGACTTCCCCGAGCGCGACGACGAAAAATTCATGAAGCACTCCATGGCGTACAAGGATGACCACGCCCCGGCGGACGGTTCCGCCGAGTCGATTGCCGGCATCCGGCTTGCCACCAAACCGGTGGTCTTTACGCGCTACGAGCCGATGGTGAGGAAGTACTAAGATGAGCGCTGAACTCGCTGAGCCAGCATCCAAGATCGAACTGCCCGCCGGCGTCGGCGGGGGCGGGGAAATCCCGTCCTTCGACGTCACGCTGCGCGTGCGCCGCTACAACCCCGAGGTCTCCGAGGACGCCACGTGGGATGACTTCAAGGTCACCATGTACGGCACCGACCGTGTCCTGGACGCCCTGCACAAGATCAAGTGGGAGATGGACGGCAGCGTCTCCTTCCGCCGTTCCTGCGCCCACGGCGTCTGCGGCTCCGATGCCATGCGCATCAACGGCCGCAACCGCCTCGCCTGCAAGACCCTGCTGAAGGACCTGGACACGTCCAAGCCCATCACGGTCGAGCCCATCAAGGGCCTGCCGGTGGAGAAGGACCTGATCGTGGACATGGAGCCTTTCTTCCAGTCCTTCCGCGAAGTCATGCCCTTCCTGATCAACCGTGGCCACGAGCCCACCAAGGAACGCCTGCAGTCCGCCGAGGACCGCGAACGGTTCGATGACACCACCAAGTGCATCCTGTGCGCCGCGTGCACCTCGTCCTGCCCGGTGTTCTGGACCGACGGGCAGTACTTCGGCCCGGCGGCGATCGTCAACGCGCACCGCTTCATCTTCGATTCCCGTGATGACGCCGGCGACATGCGCCTGGAGATCCTCAACGACAAGGAAGGCGTGTGGCGCTGCCGCACCACCTTCAACTGCACCGAAGCATGCCCCCGCGGCATCCAGGTCACGCAGGCAATCGCTGAGGTCAAGCAGGCCATCCTGTCCCGCAAGGTCTAAGGATCGGTTCCACCGGCCCGCATTAACGGCTTCACCTTCAGTAGTTACCGACGACGGCGCCTCTCACCTTCCGGGTGGGGGCGCCGCCGTCGTTTCCGCCCTCACTGATTCGCCCTCACACGAAAGGGGACACTTTGTCCCACTCAGAAAAAGTCTCGTTCCTGGGTTCCACCGGCGAGCGGCTCTCCGGCGTGCTGGACCTGCCGGAGGGCCCGGTCAAGGGCTGGGGTGTGTTCTCGCACGGCTTCACCCTGGGCAAGGACAGCCCCTCGGCGTCGCGGATGTGCAAGGCCCTGGCGGACAACGGCGTGGGCATGCTCCGGTTCGACAACGTGGGGCTCGGAGAGTCGGCGGGAATGTGGTCGGAGGGGTCCTTCAGCCACAAGGTGGCCGACACCGTCAAGGCCGCCGAATTCATGCGGGACTCAGACCGGCGGGTTTCCCTGCTGGTGGGCCACTCGTTTGGCGGCGCGGCCGTCCTGTCCGCCGCGCGGCAGATCCCGGAGCTGAGGGCCGTGGCCACCGTGGGTGCCCCCTTCTCCCCCAAGCACGTGGCGCACGTCTTTGACGCGGCCCTGGACCGCATCCTGAGCGAGGGAAGCGCCGAGGTGGACCTCGGCGGCAAGCGGGTGGAGATCCGCCGGCACTTCGTCGAGGATCTCGAGAAGGCGGACCTGACGGACTGCATACGGCAGCTGC
The DNA here is from genome assembly GCF_056406115.1 of Arthrobacter sp. P1_D4. Classification (NCBI taxonomy): domain Bacteria; kingdom Bacillati; phylum Actinomycetota; class Actinomycetes; order Micrococcales; family Micrococcaceae; genus Arthrobacter; species Arthrobacter sp. P1_D4. Next base: position 103,076 of record NZ_JBFUAU010000017.1, read on the forward strand.
ACAAGCCGCTCATGGTGCTGCACTCCCCCACCGACAATACGGTCGGGATCGAAAACGCCAGCACCATCTTCCAGACGGCACGCCACCCGCGCAGCTTCGTCTCGCTGGAGGGCAGCGACCACCTCCTGACCGGCAAAGGCCAGGCAGCCCGTGCGGCGAAGATTATTTCGGCGTGGGCCGACCAGTACCTCGACGCCTGAACGCGGCGGCCAGCGGCCTGCGGCGGGCCCGCTGCTCTACCGGGGTTTTACCCGGCTGGACGCGCCGGGCACCCCAGCCGGTGGTCGTGGCGGCGGGCCCGGCCTTGAGGTCCTCTTCCCGGATCGCCACCCACGCGGCGCAGATCACGTAGACCTGGCTGACCAGGTTGAACCAGATCAGCAGGCCGATGATGATGGCGAAGGGCGCCAGAATGGGGTTCTTGCCCGCGCTGGCCAGCAGCTGGGTGCTGAAGATCTGCAGGATGGTGGTGCCCACCGCGGCGAGAATGGTCCCTTCCAGCAGGGAGCGCCGGGCGGGCTTCAGTCCGGCGGCCACCCCGTACATGATCAGGGCGGTGCCCCAGCCGAGCAGCAGCGGGACGAGGATCGTGACGGAGGTCGTCAGCGGCCCGGCAATTATCGGCTCGAGGCCCAGCTGCCCGGTAACCCATCCGGCGGCCGTCCCGAAGATCAGCGAGGCCGCGGAGCTGACTACCAGGGCCAGCCCCATCAGCAGCAGCGTGCCGACGTCCTTGAGTATCTGCAGGATCGGATTCATCACCAAGGGGCCGAGTTGCATCATGCTCCGCATACCGTCGCGGATGCCGCTGATCCAGCCCAGGGACGTGAACACCGTCACCACGGCGGCGATCCCGGCGGCCCAACCCAGGCTGGTGGGGTTCAGCAGCGCATAGGGGTCAACCAGCCCCTCGCTGCCGTCGACCTGCAACAGGCCGGGCGCGGCGGCGGCCACACTCCTGATGACCTGGTCCAGCAGGGCCGGGTGGTCGCTGAGCACGAGGCCGGCCAAGGACAAGCCAGTGGCCAACAGGCCCGTGATGGAGAAAAACATCCGGAAGCCGATGCCGGCACTCAACAGCGGGCCACGCTGACGCAGGTAGTGCGAGTATGCGCGCAGGGGCAGCAGCATGTTCAGCCGGGCCAGGAGCCAGTTCATCATCGCGATCAGGGACGCGACTATGCCGCCGCCGGAGCGCCGGGCCCGGCCCCATTCGACCCTCTTGCGGATGACTTCCAGTTTCAGCCCGGCCAGATCGGTGGGGAGCGGCGGCTTATCGGGCGCCTGCGGTGCCGTCCGGGCCTCTGTCGTGGTCAGGTTTGGTCCCAAAATCAAGCTCTTCCCGTAGCTGCCAGATGCCGTTGTCATCGTGCTCGTAGAGTCCCATGCTAGCCACAGGAAACGTGGCCCTGTAATCCTTCAGGACCGTTTCGGCCTCGTCGAGGCTTTCCGGGGCGACATCGTGGGCTACGGTGACGTGCGGGTGGTAGCCGAACGGCAGTTCCCGCTCCAGCGGGCCGGACTGCAGCTGGCGGTGCAGGTTCACGCAGTCCCCGAAGCCGTCCTCTACGTTCAGGAAGACCACCGGGGACACCGGCCGGAAAGACCCGGTCCCTGCGATGGTCACAGTGAAGGGCTCCTGCCGCCGTGCCACGTCCCGGACATGGCGTTGGGTCGCGGCCCAGTCCTTCGTCATGGTGGTGGTGACCAGCGTGATGTGGGCCGGGACGACGGCGGCCATGGGATCCCCGAAGGATGCCCGCCAGCGCTGGAGCTCCTCAGCGATGTCCGCCGGGAACCTCAGGATCACACCGATGCTGATGCCTTCGCTGCGCTGTCCGTTCGACGTGGCGGCTTTCGCGGTGACTTTGCTGACGGAGGACATTGACCTAGCGGACTCCCTGGGCGCCGGCGTAGGGCAGGAAACCCACCTTGGCGTAGACGTCGCGCAGGGTCAGCGAGGCAATCTCCCGGGCCTTGTCCGCGCCGAGGCCCAGCAGCCGGTCCAGCTCCGCTGGATCGTCCAGCAGCTCCTTGGCCCGGTTCCGGATCGGCGTCAGGTGCTCCGTGACCACCTCGGCGAGGTCCGCCTTCAGGTGGCCGTACATCTTTCCCTCATAGGCGGTGACGAGGGCGTCGACGCTTTGCCCGGTGATCGAGGAGTAGATGGTCAGCAGGTTGGACACGCCCGGCTTCGCCTCCCGGTCGAACCGGATTTCGGTCTCCGTGTCCGTCACGGCGGACTTGATCCGCTTGGCCGTGACCTTGGGCTCGTCCAGCAGGTTAATCAGCCCCGCCGGCGACTCCGCAGACTTGGACATCTTGGCGGTGGGGTGCTGCAGATCGTAGATCTTCGCGGATTCCTTCTGGATGAATGGCTGCGGCACCGTGAACGTGTCGCCGAAGCGGGAGTTGAACCGCTGGGCCAGGTCACGGCTGAGTTCCACGTGCTGGCGCTGGTCCTCGCCGACGGGGACACCGTGCGGCTGGTACAGCAGGATGTCCGCTGCCTGCAGGATGGGGTAGGTGAACAGCCCGACGCTGGCGTGGTCTGAACCCTGTTTGTGCGCCTTGTCCTTGAACTGGGTCATCCGGGACGCCTCGCCGAAGCCAGTGATGCAGTTCAGGACCCACGCCAGCTGGGCGTGCTCGGGCACCTGGGACTGAACGAAGAGCGTGCACTTGTCGACGTCGACGCCGCCGGCAATGTACTGCGCGGCCGTGACCCGGGTGCGGTGCGCCAGCTCGGCCGGATCCTGCGGAACGGTGATTGCGTGCAGGTCAGGGATGAAGAAGACGGCGTCGTACTCGTCCTGCATCCGGACCCAGTTCACGAGGGCGCCGAGGTAGTTGCCCAGGTGCAGGGAGTCGGCGGAAGGCTGCATGCCGGAGAGGATGCGGTGCCGGGCCGCGGTGGCCGCAGAGGCGTCCTTCGCGGTGGCAGTCTGAGCGTCGGGGGCGACGCCGGCCTGGGCCACAGTGGTCGCAGTTGAAGTGGTGGTCATTCGTGGAAGCCTTAAGACTAGAGCCGGTAGTCCACTACCAGCGGGGCGTGGTCGGAGAAGCGTGTGTCCCAGGACGCTGCCCGGTCAACAACGGCTGACACTGCGGCAGCAGCGAGAGCGGGCGTGGCCATGTGGTAATCGATGCGCCAGCCGGTGTCGTTGTCGAAGGCCTGGCCCCGTTGCGACCACCAAGTGTAGGGGCCGTCGACGTTACCCGCCAGGCCCCTGTGAACATCCTTCCAGCCGATTTCCTCGCCGAAGAAGCGGTCAAAATAGGCTCGCTCTTCCGGCAGGAAGCCGGCACGTTTGACGTTGCCCTTCCAGTTCCTGATGTCCAGCTCTGTGTGGCCGACGTTGAGGTCGCCCACCACCAGCGCGTGGTCACTGTGCTTGGCGAGTTCGGGCAGCCGCTGGACCATGACGTCGAGGAAACGGAATTTGTCGTCCTGCTTGGGAGTGCCGGCTTCGCCCGAGTGCACGTAGGCGCTCACGACGGTCATCTGTGATGCCTGCCCGTCCGCGTCCCGCACGATGTAGTCCGCCTCGACCCAGCGTCCGGCCGTGGCGAAGAAGTCATCGCCGATCCCCACCCGGGTGGCCAGGGGCTCTTCCCGGGAGGCAATGGCAACGCCGGCCCGGCCCTTGGCCTCGGCCTCGGCATGGAGAATGTACCAGCCCTCGCCGAGCAGTTCCTCGACGATCGCATCCGGTGCGCGGACCTCCTGGAGGCACAGGATGTCCACCTCGCGCGGCTCAAGCCACTCCGCCATGCCCTTCTTGTAGGCGGCACGGAGGCCGTTGACGTTGACTGACGCGATGCGAAGGTGGTCCTTCTTCAATGCCGAGCTCACCCGATCCACTCTAGTCGATGATGGTTCCGCTGACGGGAGCGTCATCGCCGCCCGAGGATTTGATCATGTCCCGCGCGTTGGTGGCGGTGATCTCGATGGTCTCCAGGGCGCGGCTGATCGTGTCGCGATCCGCCGCCTCGCCCTTCGCCCGCTCCTGCTCGACCACCCGGACCTGGACCTGGACAATCTTGAAGGAGTGGTCCAGCTTCATGTCGCGGACGCTGTCCGCTACGCGGCTTTCGCTCACCACGCGGGTTCCGCCGTGGTCCGCGCTGCCCGCCGCCGGCGGCCGCCCCGCTGCGGCGTTGAACGCGTTCTGGGCCTCGTTCAGCCTGGCCCCGGCCTTCTTGGCGGCTTTCTGGATGCTGAACACGACGAAGGAGGCCAGCGCCAGCCAGAAGCCGGCGATGATCGCCACGATCCAGCCCACGACGTCGTTCTGGTTGGCCGCGAAGATCACGGCCACCACGAACGCGATAATGAAGACCAGCAGCCCCGGCCCGCTGATGCGGAACATGGAAAACCGGCCGCGGGCCGTGGTGTCGTTGGACGTGGACGAGGAGCTACCCAGAGATTGCATGAGCCCATTATCGCAAACGGGGCCGGCCGCCCGTTGCGCTTCCACCCCGGGCGAACGCCGCCCCGGCGCCCGGCCTAGGTCAGGACCAGCGTTTAGGTCAGGACCAGCATTTAGGTCAGGACGGGCGTTTAGGTCAGGACCAGGCAGAACGGGTGGCCGCTGGGGTCCGTGTAGACCCGGAAGGTTTCCGTCCCGGCGCCGAGGCTTGTAGCGCCGAGCCGGAGCACCTCGGCTTCGGCGGCGTCGAGGTCCCCGACGAGCACGTCCACGTGCATCTGCTGCGGGTGCTCGGCGTCGGGCCACTGCGGGCGGACCAGCCGTTCCACCCGCTGGAAGGCGACGGCGGGACGGTCGGCGGCGTCGCCGATCGAAATCCATTCCTCGTCCTCCTGCACCCGGATCATCCCCAGCAGCTCCTGGTAAAAACCGGCGAGCTTGTCCGGGTCCTCACAGTCGATGACGAGGGCCTGCCATTTTCCGATCATGGGTTCTCCTTTTTGGAAGGACGGCTACTTGAGGAACAGTTTGCGCAGCCGGCTCGTGGTGAGCAGGACGCCGAGGGCAATCATGACTAGGTAGTAGCCGATGTGCACGGCCGTGGCCGGCGTAAACACCCCCACGCTGATCTGGCGCAGCAGTTCCACGCCGTGCCACAGCGGCATGGCCTGGATCAGCCACTGGATGGACTGCGGGTAGACGCTGAGCGGGTAGAACGTGGCACTGAAGAGGAACATGGGCAGCATGACGAAGTTGATCCAGTCCATTTGCTGGAATGTCTTCATGTAGCTCGTGATCCCCATGCCGAAGCTCGCGAAGCCGAAGGCGATCAGCACCGAGGCCGGGATCATCAGGATGGCCCACGGCGTGGTGATGAGGCCCATCAGGCCCATGACGGCCGTGAAGCCGGTCGCGTACATGGCCCCGCGCAGCAGGGCGAGGAAGATTTCGCCCATGGCGACATCCAGCGGCCCCAGCGAGGTGTAGAGCATGCCCTGGTACAGCTTGGCGAAGTTCATCTTGAAGAAGACGTTCCACGTGGAGTCGTAGACGGCGCCGTTCATGGCGGACACGGCCAGCAGTGCCGGCGCGATGTACGCGGCGTAGCTGATTTCCTGCCCGCCCGGGCCCTGGACCGACCCGACAATGGCGCCCAGGCCCACGCCCATGGAGATCAGGTACAGCACGGGTTCGAAGAACCCGGAGACCATGACCATCCAGTTGCTGCTCTTGGTGGCCATGAGCCCGCGGGCGACGACGGCGCGGACGTTGCGGGAGTAGATGGCCCCGAAGCGGCGGCGGCGCGCGGCTTCGGTGACGCTGTGGTCCCCTGTGTTGAAACTTCCCGTCAGGACGCTCATGAGGCCATCCTTTTAGCGAACTGGCGTTTGGTCAGGATCCAGCCGGCAGCCGCCAGGCCCAGCAGGAAGAGGACATGGACGACGGTGAGCCACGGCTCTTCCTCGTACCCGTAGCTGACCACGCGGCCAAGCTCGGTTCCGTGCCAGATCGGTGAGATCCAGCCGATCCAGCGGACTGCGAGCGGGAGCGTGTCCAGCGGGAAGAACGTGCCGGAGAACAGGAACAACGGCATGACGATGAACCGCATGACCATGGCGAACTGGCCCTTGTCGTGCTGGATGGTGGCCGCGTAGGCCATGAGCGGCAGGCCGAAGGACAGGCCGGCGAGGGTGGCGATGAGGATCGACACCCAGCCCCAGGCGCCGGGCGAGGCGCCGAAGAGCGCGACGACGGCGAAGTAGATGGCCGACTGCAGCAGGAAGCGCACCGTCACGGCGATGATCTGGCCGCCGGCGATCTGCTCGGGAGTCAGCGGTGAGGCGTGCGGGCCGTAGTAGACGCGCCGCCACTTGAAGCCGTCCATCACGGGAAAGGTGAACTCGTTGGCGGCCGTCATGACGGCGGCCGAGATCAGCAGGGCGGGCGCGATGAACGTCAGGTAGCTGACCCCGCCGAAGACGCCGGCGCCGTTGGACTCGACCAGGGTGGCCAGGCCAACGCCCATCGCGAACAGGTAGGCCACCGGCTGTCCCACGCCGTACATCACGATGGTCCAGCCGTAGCCCTTCATGACCCGCAGGACCTGTTCGGCGTAGTAGAACGCGCCCCAGCGGCGGGCACGGGCGGCCGATACTTCCGGCGAGTGCGCGCGCAGGGCCGTCCCCGCCGCCGCGGCGCCCGCCGTCGTGCCCGCTGCCTGAATTGGCTTAGCCAGCTGCTCTTTCTTAGTCAACGAGGCTCCTGCCGGTCAGGCGCAGGAAGACGTCTTCGAGTGAGGAGCGGCGGACCAGTGAGGTGACCGGACGCAGGCCGCGGGCGGTGACCTGCTCCAGGGCGGCCTCGCCGTCGTGGGCGTAGATAAGCACCCGGTCCGGCAGGGTTTCCACCCGTTCGCCGATGCCGCCGAGCTCCGCGCCGACGCTCGCGTTGCGCTCCGAGCCGAAGCGCAGCTCCAGGACCTCCCGGGTGGAGTATTCGCGGATCAGGCTGGCCGGCGATCCCTCGGCCATGATCCTGCCCTTGTCCACCACAATCAGCCGGTCGCACAGCTGCTCGGCCTCGTCCATGTAGTGCGTGGTGAGGATCAGGGTGACGCCCTGTTCCTTGAGCCTGAACAGCCGGTCCCAAAGGATGTGCCGGGCCTGCGGGTCAAGGCCGGTCGTCGGCTCGTCCAGCAGCAGGATCCGGGGCTCGTTGATGAGCGAACGGGCGATTGTCAGGCGCCGCTTCATGCCGCCGGAGAGGGCATCGACCTTGGAGTTGGCCTTGTCGGTGAGCTGGGCGAATTCCAGCAGCTCGTCGGCCTTGGGCTTGAGGTAGCTCATGGGCAGGCCGAAATAGCGGCCGTAGACCAGCAGGTTGTCCCGGACTTTCAGTTCCTCGTCCAGGTTGTCCTGCTGCGGCACGACGCCGAGGTGGGCGCGGACCTCCGGCCCGTGCTGTTCGGGGTCCAGGCCCATGATGTTCAGGCTGCCGGAGGTGCGCTGCGAGACCCCGCCGATCATCTTCATCGTGGTGGACTTGCCGGCGCCGTTGGGGCCCAGCAGGCCGAACGCTTCCCCGGCGGGAACGCGGAAGGAGATGCCGTCGACGGCGGTGACGTCGCCGTAACGTTTGGTCAGGTTCTCGGCGGTGATGACGTATGGGAGAGCGGCGTCGGAGGGGCTGCTCGCGCGTGATTCTTTAGAGGCAAGTTCGGACACCCGCACTACGGTAGTGGATCCCCGCAAACTATGAAAGAGTCTTTTCGTAAAAACTCCTGACGTATCCGTTCCGTTATGCCGGCCGGCGGTAGAACGTGCGGAATCCTGCGGTGGTTGGGCCCMCCSAAASCCSSCCCAACCCACCGCGGGAGCCTTAGGCGGGCCCCGGGCGGCGTTCCTCTGCCCATTGGCGTTCCGCGGTTTCCACCACGTTGGCGAGCAGCATGGCGCGGGTCATGGGCCCCACTCCCCCGGGGTTCGGCGAGAGCCAGGCGGCGACGTCCGCCGCAGCGGGGTCCACGTCGCCGGTGACCACTGCCTTGCCGCTGCCGTCGTCGACCCGGCTGACGCCGACGTCGAGCACGATCGCCCCGGGCTTGAGGTCCGCGGCCTTGATCATGTGCGGCTGCCCGGCGGCGGCAATTACGACGTCGGCCTGCCGCAGTTCTGCCGGCAGGTCCACCGTTCCGGTGTGCGCCAGGATGACTGTGGCATTGACGTCCTTCCGGGTCAGCAGCAGACCCACGGGACGGCCGATGGTGACGCCGCGGCCCACCACGAGGACGCGTTTGCCGTTCAGGTCGATCCCATGCCGGGTCAGCAGCTCCACGCAGCCCTTGGGCGTGCACGGCAGCGGGGATTTCATGGGTCCGCTGACGTTGGCCACGAGCCGGCCCAGGTTCATCGGGTGCAGGCCGTCGGCGTCCTTCTCGGGATCCATGGCCTCCAGGATGACGTCCTGGTCGATGTGTTTGGGCAGGGGCAGCTGCACGATGTAGCCGGTGCATTCCGGGTTCTCGTTGAGCTCGCGGACCACGGCCAGGAGTTCGTCCTGGCTGGTCTCTTCCGGCAGGTCGCGGCGGATGGAGGTAATGCCCACCTCGGCGCAGTCCTTGTGTTTGCCGCCGACGTACCAGGTGCTGCCGGGATCGGAGCCCACCAGGATGGTGCCCAGCCCGGGCGTGATGCCCTGGGCCTTGAGCACGGCCACGCGCTCGGTCAGCTCGGCCTTGATGGCGGCGGCGGTGGCCTTGCCGTCAAGGATCCGTGCAGTTTCAGCCGTTTTTGCGGTGTGCGAAGAAGTCATGGCCTACCACTGCTCGTGCTGCGGGTACAGCGGGAAATCGGCGGCGAGCTTGTCCACGCGGGCCTGCAGGGGTTCGATCTCCGTGGCAGCTCCGGACTTCAGCGCCGTGGCGATGATGTCCGCCACCTCGGTGAATTCCTCGGCGCCGAAGCCGCGGGTGGCCAGGGCCGGTGTGCCGATGCGCAGGCCGGAGGTGACCATCGGCGGGCGGGGGTCGAACGGCACGGCGTTGCGGTTGACGGTGATGCCGATCGAGTGCAGGAGGTCCTCGGCCTGCTGGCCGTCCAGCTGGGAGTTGCGCAGGTCCACCAGGACCAGGTGCACGTCGGTGCCCCCGGTCAGGACCGAGACGCCCGCACCGGCGACGTCGGCCTGGCCGAGGCGCTCGGCGATGATCTTGGCGCCTTCGAGCACACGTTCCTGGCGCTCCTTGAATTCCTCGGTGCCGGCGATCTTGAAGGCCACGGCCTTCGCCGCGATCACGTGCATGAGCGGGCCACCCTGCTGGCCGGGGAACACGGCGGAGTTAAGCTTCTTGGCCCACTCCTGCTTGGCCAGGATCACGCCGGAGCGCGGACCGGACAGCGTCTTGTGCACGGTGGAGGTCACGACGTCGGAGTACGGGACCGGGCTCGGGTGCAGCCCAGCGGCGACGAGGCCGGCGAAGTGCGCCATGTCGGTCCAGAGCAGGGCGCCGACCTCGTCGGCGATCGAACGGAAGGCCGCGAAATCGAGGTGCCGCGGGTAAGCGGACCAGCCGGCGATGATCACCTGGGGCTTTTCGGCGATGGCCTGCTCGCGCAGCTTGTCCATGTCGATCCGGAAGTCATCTTCCTCGACCTGGTAGGCGGCGACGTTGTAGAGCTTCCCGGAGAAGTTCAGCTTCATGCCGTGGGTGAGGTGCCCGCCGTGGGCCAGGGACAGGCCCAGGATCTTATCGCCCGGGGTGATCATGGCGGCGAGCGCGGCGGCGTTGGCCTGCGCACCGGAGTGCGGCTGCACGTTGGCGTATTCGGCGCCGAACAGGTCCTTGACGCGGTCGATCGCGAGCTGCTCGGCGACGTCGACGTATTCACACCCGCCGTAGTAGCGGCGTCCCGGGTAGCCCTCGGCGTACTTGTTGGTCAGGACGGAGCCCTGGGCTTCCATCACGGCGCGCGGGGCGAAGTTCTCGGAAGCGATCATTTCCAGGGTGCCGCGCTGGCGGCCAAGTTCCTGGGCCAGGACGGCGGCGATTTCAGGGTCGAGTTCGGCCAGCGGCTGGTTGCTCACGGCGGCTGAGGTGGCGGTGGTAGTAGTCACGAGGAACTCCTGGTTGGCAACGGGTACGGCTATTGGTCAGGCTACCGGCTGGCCCGTTGCGCCGCCCCTTGATTACGGGCCCCTTAACAGGGGGCCGCGACAGCGGCGGCCGGCACCCCGTGCGGGCACCAGCAACGGTGCGGCAGCGGTGATGCTGCCGACCGGTAAGACATGACCCTCGGCCCAGGCGTACGATCCGTGGTCTTCGTGAGTGCCGCTCCCTGATGGTTAGCCATCCAACGCCAGTTGCGACGGGTTAACACTACCAAAACCCTTTCAAAACTGCCCTTGAAGCGCAGGTAGGCTGTTCCTCGTGACTGATGAGAACCTGACTGCCTCCTACATCCTGACTCTTTCCTGCCCTGACCGGCCTGGCATCGTGCACGCCGTCGCCGGGGCCCTCCTGGTGGCGGGCTGCAATATTACAGATTCCCAGCAGTACGGCAGCCAGGGAACGGGCACCTTCTTCATGCGGGTGGAGGCGACGACGGCGGCGGCCCAGGCGGAGCTGCAGGCGGCGCTGGAACCCGTGGCGCAGGCCTTCGGGATGCAGTGGAGCCTCAACCCGGCCGGCCGGAAGGTCCGCACCCTGCTGATGGCCAGCACGTCCGCCCACTGCCTGAACGACCTGCTGTTCCTGCAGCGCTCCGGAACCCTGCCGATCGACATTCCGGCCATCGTGTCCAACCACCGCGACCTCGAGAGTTTGGCGGAGTTCTACGGCATCCCGTTCCACCACATCCCGGTCACCCCGGACACCAAGATCCAGGCGGAGGACGCCCTCCGGGTCCTGATGAAGGAACACGACATCGAGCTCACAGTCCTGGCCCGGTACATGCAGATCATCTCCGACGAGCTCTGCACCGAACTGACGGGCAAGGCCATCAACATCCACCACTCGTTCCTGCCCTCCTTCAAGGGTGCCAAGCCCTACCACCAGGCGCATGCCCGCGGCGTGAAGCTCATCGGCGCCACGGCGCACTACGTCACGGCGGCCCTGGATGAGGGGCCCATCATCGAGCAGGAAGTCATCCGGGTGGACCACCGGCGCACCGCGGAGCAGTTCGTCCAGATGGGCCGCGACGTGGAGGGCCGGACCCTCGCCCAGGCCGTGCAGTGGCATGCCGAGCACCGCGTCCTGCTCGACGGCAACCGGACGGTTGTCTTTAACTAGAAGCGGTCATTAACTGGAGCTATGGAATCCTCCCGCAGGGACCGGCTCGAATCGTTTGTGGCGCTGTTGAAGAACGAGGGCCGGCACGGCGTGCTGGGCCTGGATTGCGGCCCGGGCGCCGACGGGCTGCACTTTGTGCAGTCCGGCATCCATTTCACCGGTGTCGACCAGTCCGAGGAGAACATCCACATCGCCCGATCCCACGGGCTGGAAGCCTCCGTGGCGGGACCGGTTTCCCTGCCGTTCGCCGATGCCGCGTTTGACTCGGTGTGGGCGGTGGATGCCCTTGCGGGCCTGCCCCCGGAACAGTGGGACGACGTCGTCCGCGAACTCGGGCGGGTGGCCGAACCGGGCGCGCCGATCGCCGTCATACTCCCCGCACCCGACCCACGCGGCGCCGGCGACCCGCGCACCTCGGGCTGGGGCGGCGAGGGCTTCACAGTGCTCCGCTCCCCCGCCTGACGGGGGCGGCGGTGTGTCCTAGGCTGGAGGCATGGCTCCCCTCTACGCATTCGCCGGTACCACTCCGGCCGTCCATGACTCCGCCTTCGTCGCGCCCACGGCGTCCGTGATCGGCAACGCCACCCTGGCCGAGAACTCGAGCGCCTTCTACGGTGTCAGTGTCCGCGCCGATACCGCCGCCATCACCGTCGGCGCCGGCAGCAACCTGCAGGACAACGTGGTGCTGCACGCCGACCCCGGCTTCCCCTGCACCGTCGGGGCGCGGGTCAGCGTCGGCCACAGCGCCGTGGTCCACGGCTGCACCGTTGAGGACGACTGCCTGATCGGCATGAGCGCCACCATCCTCAACGGGGCCGTGATCGGCGCCGGGTCCCTCATCGCCGCCGGCGCCGTGGTGCTGGAGGGCACCGTCATCCCGCCCCGCTCGCTGGTGGCCGGCGTTCCGGCCAAGGTCCGGCGCGAGCTCAGCGACGAGGAGTTCGCCGGCGTCCAGCACAACGCCGCCCACTACCAGGAACTGGCACGCGCGCACCGCCAACTACACAACGCCTGAGGAGCACAGCGCCGGGGCCGGCGCCGCTCAGTCCAGGGCGATCGGCCCGAGCTCGGAGAGCAGCTCGCCCGGTCCGGGATTCCCGGCGGGGGTGGAGCCACCGAGGTGGTTGACGACGCCCCAGACTGCGTTGAGCCCGGTGGTGACGGCTCCCTCGGCCCAGCCGGCGGTAAAGGAGACGTCGTCGCCGGCGAGGAAGATCCCGCGCTGTTCGGCCGGCAGCCCGTCCTGCTTGAAGTGCGTGAAGAGCCGCTGCTGGTAGCGGTAGTGTCCCGGCAGGTTGGCCTTGAAGGCGCCCATGAAGTTGGGGTCGGCCTCCCACGAGACGGTGATCGGCTGGCCCACGATGTGGCTGGCGATGTCCACCCCGGGGTAGATCTGCTCCAGCGAGTGCAACATGAGCTCCGCCCGTTCCTCCGCGGTGAGCGAGAGCCACTTCAGCGCGTCGTCGTTCCAGGTGTAGGACAGCAGGATCACGGCCGGCTGGTCCGGACCGTTGTCCAGCAGGTAGGTGGCACGGTTCAGCCGGTCGGTCAGCGTCATGGACAGGACCTCGCGGCCCGTGGCCGGGTCGATGTCCTTCCAGAACGGCCGGTCCACCATGACGAAGGTCTTGGAGGACTGCATGTAGTGGGAGCGTTCGATCGCCGTCCACAGTTCGGCAGGGAACAGGGCCTCGTCCGTGTGGATCCGGGTCGAGAGCAGCCATGACTGGCAGGTTGTCACCACCGCCGGGTAGGCGGATTCGCGTCCCCAGCGTTCCCGGATCCGGAAGTCGCCGCCGCCGTCGCGGGCGATGCGGTCCACGGCGCCGCGCGGCGCGCCTGCGTGCAGCGAGGCCAGCGAGGTGCCGTCCGGCCAGTGGGCCATGCCCGACGGCGCGTGCTCCCACAGTGCCTCGGGGAGCCGCTGCGCGCCGCCGTCGATGAGCCGGTGCCGGTCATCGGCGTCGGTGTAGACCACCCGAAGGATTTCGAGGATCGAGTTGGGGAAGTCGGTGTCCCAGCCGCCGGTGCCGAATCCCACCTGCCCGAAGGCCTCGCGGTGGGCGAATCCGGCTTCCTTGAAGGAGTCGCTGCCGGCGATGAAGCCATAGAACGTCTGCTCGTCCAGCTGGGGGAGCAGCGCGTTCCAGAGGTCCTTGATCCGGGCTGTGTCCCGGGCGCGGATGGCGTCCTGCATCTCGGCGAACCCGGCGCCGTCGTTCACGGCGGCCTTCCACGCGTCCGCCACCTCACGGAAGAACGGCGGCAGGTCTGCCGCGGTCTCGGCATAGTATTTCTGGCCCGCGAGCTCGATCACCGTGCTGGAGGTCGCCGGCGCCAGCGGATTGGGGAAGGCCCTGGTCTGCAGCCCGAGCAGGTCCACATAGTGGTAGAAGGCCTTGCCGGATTCCGGGAAACGCATTCCGCCGAGGTCCGCCACGATGCCCGGCGCGGACGGGAAACTGGCGGTCCGCAGCCGGCCCCCGATCCTGTCGGCCTCGTAGACCACCGGCCGCAGGCCCAGCTTCATGAGCTCATACGCGGTCACCAGTCCGGACAGTCCGGCACCAACGACGGCGACTTCGGTCCCGTAAAGCTCGGGCGGCACCGATCCCAGGCCCTCCGGGTGGGCGAGGTAGTGGTCGTAGCTGAACGGGAAGTCCGGATTCAGCATGGTGACGGGCGCCGCGCCCGCTTCAGCAGCGGGTTCGGGAGCCGGAAGTTCGGTGGCGATGGTCATGAGATCTCTGCCTTCAGTTCCTCGTGTGTGGTGGTGTTGTCAGGGTGGCGGCTTGATAGGTCAAGGTAGTCCTCGTGGCTCAGCGCAGCCACCCTGGAGTTCTTCCGGCCGTAGCCGAAGTAGGCGGCACAGCCAACAAGCATCCAGGCACCGAACACCGCCCAGGTCTCGGCGCCGAGGTTGGCCATGAGGTAAACGCACATGAGGGCGCCGAGAATCGGTGTCAGCGGAAAGAGCGGGACGCGGAAGCTGCGCGTGAGTTCGGGCCGGGTCCGCCGCAGGTAAATGACTGCCACGTTGACCAAGGCGAAGGCGAACAGGGTACCGATGCTGGTCGCGTCCGCGAGGGCACCGAGCGGCACCAGGCCGGCGGTCAGTGCGACGGCGGTGCCCACGATCAGGGTTCCGGCAGCCGGCGTGCCGGTCCGGGCCGAGATCCGGCCGAAGACCTTGGGCACCAGGCCGTCGCGCGACATCGAAAGCAGGATCCGGGTCTGCCCGTACAGCACGGTCAGCACGATGCTGGCGATGGCGAGCACGGCGCCGACGGCGAACACCACGCCAACCCAGGGCTGGCCGGTGATTTCCTCAAGGATCTTCACGAGGGCCGCCTCGGTACCGTCGAACCAGCCCCAGGGGCGCGCGCCGATGGCGGCGACGGCCACAAGCACATAGATGCTGGTGACGATCAGCATGGAGAGCAGGATGGCCCGCGGGAGGTCGCGCTTGGGATTCCGGGCCTCCTCGCCGGCCGTGGAGGCTGCATCGAAGCCGATGTAGGAGAAGAAGACCCGGGAGGCTGCGGCCGAGACGCCGGCGGCGCCCATCGGCATGAGGGGTTCGAAGTGTCCGCCGTTGAAAGCGGTGAAGGCCACGGCGCAGAAGAACAGCAGGATGCCGACTTTGACCAGGACGATCGCCGTGTTGATCCAGGCGCTCTCCTTGGCGCCGCGGACCAACAGCACGGTGGCCAGGGCGACAATCACGATTGCGGGCACGTTCAGCACGCCGCCGGCTCCCGGCGGTTGCGAGATGGCGTCCGGGAGTTCCAGGCCGAAGACCGCCAGGGCCTCGTTGACATACTGGCCCGCACCGACCGCGACGGCGGCCACGGAGACGGCGTATTCGAGCACCAGGCACCAGCCGCAGATCCAGGCCATGCCCTCGCCCATGGTGGCATAGGTGTAGGAGTAGCTCGAACCGGCGGCAGGGACCAGGCCGGCCATCTCCGCGTAAGAGACGGCGGAGAGCAGGGCGGCGAAGCCGGCGATGGCGAAGGAGATCCAGATGGCCGGGCCGGCGAGCGGCACCGACTGGCCCAGGATGACCAGGATGCCGGTGCCCAGGGTGGCCCCGACGCTGATCATGGTCAGCTGCAGGACACCGAAGCTGCGGACCAGCCGCGTGCCGCCGTGTCCGGTCTCGGCCTCGCGGACCAGTTGGCCGATCGGCTTGCGGCGCAGGAGCTGGGCGGTGAGCCCGGGACGGCCGGCTTCCGCCGGCGGGCGTTCGCCGATCAGAGTTGGCACAGTCATCGTTGACGTCCTTATCTTCAGTAGTGGTCGGTTTCCCGAACCAACCCTAGGCGTGTGAGCCACCTCTCAAGGTTGTGCAAAATGACCTGTAGTCTTCCCCCATGAGACTTAATGCACTTGGACTCCGCCGGCCGGGCGGCCGGCACAGGGGCCGCGGCCGTGGCTGCTGAGGACCCGGAGCGGCTCGGCTTCGTCACGCTGGCGCAGTTCCTGGGCCAGTTGCCGGCACTGGCCGTCGTGCACGACGGCGGCAACGGCCAGGAGCGCCTGCGCTGGGTGGAGCCCAGCGAACTGGAAGATCCCACCCCCTACCTGCTCGACGGCGAGTTCCTGCTCACGGCCGGCCTGCCGTTCGTGGGCGGGGGCGGCAGCGAGGAGGCGGTGGACGCTTATGTGCGGCGCCTGGTCCAGGCCCGCGTGGGCGCCCTGGGCTTTGGCCTGGAGCCGTATTTCGACGCCGTGCCCGATGCCGTGGTGCGGGCCTGCCGGCAGCACAACCTGACCCTGGTCGCCATCCCGGAGAGCCTCCCGTTCGCCGCGCTGGGACTGGAATTCTCCCGGCTCCTCGAGTCGGACAACGCCAAGACCTTCCGCCAGCTGGCCGACACCAGCCGGCAGCTCATGCGCGCGGTCTTGTCCGCGCGCCCCGAGCACGAACTCCTCGCGGCCCTGGTCCAGCGCGTCCCGGTTTGGGCCGTGCTGGTCGGCGCCGACGGGCGGGTGCGCGCCCGCGGTTCGGGCCCCTCCCCCGGCCCGCAGGCCGCCGGCGCCGCTGCCGCTGCCGGCGCCGTGCCGGGAGTTGACTCCGCCGACCTGCAGCCGCTGCTGGCCAGGCTGCTCGCCGGCAGCGGTCCGCGGGTGGAGATGGATTCGTTCGACGCCGTGGGCTCGTCCCTGGTCTTCGGGTATCCGCTGCGCAGCACCCGGGACGCCAACCTCGGTGCGCTCATCCTCGGCACGGACGCCCCGCTGACCCCGGCCCAGAACAGCGTTGTCTCCACCGCGGTCGGGCTGCTGGAACTGCTGGTCCGCCAGCGCATCAGCGGCTCCCTGGCCCCGAGCCAGCTGGCCACGGCGCTGCTGCTGCACCCGGAGAGCGTGGCCTCAGGATCCGCACGGCAGGCAACGGGTTCAAGGACCTGCTGGCCCAAAGCATCTCCTCCACCCGGTCCGGCCAGCTGCGGGTCGTACAGGGTCTCCGGATTGACGCCGCCCCGGACAGCTCCCGGACCCCGGACAGCGCCCGGACCCCGGGCGGACCGGGCGAGGCTCCGGTGCGGGCACTGCTGGAGTGGCGGCGGCTGTTCGACACCAAGCTGGTGGAGCTCACCGAGTACGGCTTTGCCGCCATCACCAGGCTCAAGGTCGACGACGCCCTGCTCGCCGAAGTGGAGCGGCTCGGCTGGCGCCTTGTGATCGGCAGCGGCACCGATTTCGCGAACCTGCCGGAGGCCTACCGGAACGCCGCTTCACTGCGCAACCGCGTTCTCACGAGCCGCCGGAGCGTCCGGGCGGACGACGTGACGTGGTCGGTGGCCGGCCTGCTGGGACCGGCTGCCGGCACCCTGCTGGCGGGCCATCTGCTGGCACCCCTGCTCGCCCTCGAGCCGGAGCGCCGCGACAACCTGCTCGGCATCCTGCGGGCCTGGCTGGGCGAAAACGGAAGCTGGGACGCCACAGCAAAGGCCACGGGACTGCATCGAAACAGCGTCCGCCGGCAGATCGGCATCATCGCTGAGCTGCTGGGCCTTGACCTCAACCAGGCCCAGGCGCGCGCGGAACTCTGGATCGCCCTGCAGTACCAGGCCGAGCCTGATCCGCCCACCCCGGCCACCGCAGGTCAGGCGTCCAGCGCACCGGCCAGCGCAGGTCAGGCGTCCGCCGCCGGTCAGACTCCCCAGGAGCGGTAGATCTCCGGGCGGCGGTCCCGCAGGTAGTCCACGGCGTCCTCGACGCCGTCTGCCGCGGCGCGGCCGGGCTCACCCAGTTCGGCAAACAACAGTTCCGGCCCCGCTCCGGCCGCGGCCAGGACCGAGCCGTCCGGGCCCGCGACGATGCTGCCGCCGCGGAAGTTGCAATCATCCTCCGAACCGGTGTGATTGGCGTAGGCGACCGTCAGCTGGTTCTCCAAGGCGCGGGCCCGGATCAGCACCTGCGGCACGACGTCGAATCCGCCGGCGAGTGCCGTAGGCACCAGCAGCAGGTCCGCGCCGCGCAGGGCGGCCGCCCGCGCCGACTCGGGAAACTCGATGTCGTAGCAGATGACCAGCGCCGTTTTATGCCCGTGGAAATCCACGACGCCGGGGGCAGCCGCGGCGGGCGTAAACGCCGCCCGCTCGTCCGGGCCGAACAGGTGCACCTTGTCGTAACTGAGCAGCTCCTCGCCCGCCTCGTCGACCAGGGCGGCGGAAATGTGCCACCCGCCGGCCGGCGTCACCGCGGGCAGGCTGTAGACCAGGGCGATGGTGTTGCGCCGCGCGATGCCGGCCAGGACTTCCCGAAGCGCGGGCAACCTGCCGGGATCGAACGCCTCCCGCAGCCGCCGCGGCGCATAGCCCACGGGGAAGAGTTCCGGTGTCACCAGCAACTGCGCACCCGCGGCGGACGCATTGCGCGCCGCGACCTCCACCGCGGCGCAGTTCGCCTCGATGTCCAGCACGGCGGAGTTCGCCTGCATCAGGGCCAGCAGCACCATTACCACCTCACGTTTCCGGACGCCTCCGCGGGGCGCGGCGGGCTCTCCCGACCAGAGTAGCCGCGGCCCGGAACGCGGGGTGTGGTGCAATTCCACCCGGACAGCGTGCCAGCGGGGCAGAACGTCCTTGCCGCGGAGACGGCGGGTGCTGACCGCCCTCTCCCCGGCATTCGACCGGCGCGGCCGTTATCGTTGCGTTAACTTCTTGACTACAAGGCGTGAATGCGTCACGCTTCATAGCATGCCCTCACCAACGCGCTCAACGAGGAGCCGAACCAAGAACCCCGGATCGCAGTCCGCCCTCCGGCATTTGAACCAGCAGCGGATCATTGAATGCCTCCTTGCGGGCCCATCCACGCAGGCGGAACTGGCCCGCCAGACCGGGCTTTCGACAGCCACGGTCTCGAACATCGTCAAAATCATGCAGGACGCCGGGCTGGCCTCGACTGAACCGATCACCAGTTCCGGGCGGCGCGCCCTGAACGTCCGGCTCAACAGCAACGGGGCCGTCGCCGTCGGAATCGACTTCGGCCGGCGCCACCTGCGCGTCGTGCTGGCCTCGCTGAGTTACCACGTGATCGCCGAAGAGTCCGTCCTGCTGCCCCTGGGCCACCACGCCGAGGAAGGCATCCAGGCCGCCGTCGGGGTGCTGGACCGGCTGCTCACGGACAGCGGTGTGGAACGTAGCGCCCTGGTGGGTGCCGGCGTCGGAATTCCCGGCCCGATCGACCGCCGCACCGGCACCGTGGCGCAAGGCGCGATCCTGCCCGAATGGGTGGGCATCAACATCCTCAAACGCCTCGAAGAAGCGCTGGAACTCCCCGTCTTCGTGGACAACGACGCCAACCTGGGCGCCCTCTCCGAGGTCACCTGGGGGCCGCACAGCGGCATCAGCAACCTGATGTTCCTCAAGATCGGCTCGGGCATCGGCGCGGGGCTGATCCTCAACGGCGTCCCGTACTACGGCAACGTGGGCATCACCGGCGAAATCGGCCATGCCACCATCCACGAGCACGGACTGATCTGCCGCTGCGGGAACCGCGGCTGCCTGGAAACCATCGCCTCCACCACCACCATGATCGAGCTCCTGAGCCGCGGCGAGGACCGGCCGCTCTCGCCCGGGGACATCGTTCGCAAGGCCCTGGAGAAGGACTCCGCCACGCTCCGTGTCGTGGACGACGCCGGGCTCGCCGTCGGGCGCGCGCTGGGCAACGTGGCGAACCTGATCAACCCCGAGGTCATTGTGGTCGGCGGCCCCCTGGCGGGCCTTGGCCAGCTGCTGCTGGACCCGATCCGGCGCGGCCTGATCCGCCACGCGGTGCCGGTCATTGGCGAGACAACCACCCTCACGATGTCATCCCTGGGCGACCGGGCCGAGGCCCTCGGGGCCACGGCTTTGGTCTTCCAGCACGCCGGAATCCGGCGAAACTAACCATTTCGTTATGCGGCTGTTGCGTTAAAGACTTGACGACAAGGGCTGTGATCCAGTTTACTTTTCCATCAGACGGCCCTGCGGTTTGCAGGGGCGGACAACGAAGTCATGCATTGGAGGCGTAAGGGCAGATGACGTCCCTCAACACGCACAGTGATCCGCTAATCCTCGAGATGCGTTCCATCACCAAGGAATTCCCCGGCGTTAAAGCTTTGGCCGATGTGAGCCTGCGGGTGAAGGCCGGCGAGATCCACGCCATCTGTGGTGAGAACGGCGCCGGGAAATCGACCCTGATGAAGGTGCTCTCGGGTGTATATCCCTACGGCACCTACACCGGCGACATCGTGTATCAGAACGAGGTCCAGGAATTCAAGGACATCCGGGCCAGCGAGCACGCCGGGATCGTGATCATCCACCAGGAACTCGCGCTGATCCCCGAACTCTCCATCATGGAGAACATCTTCCTCGGCAACGAGCCCACCAAGCGCGGCGTGATCAACTGGGCCGAGGCCCGGACCCGGTCCACCGAACTGCTGGCCCGGGTGGGGCTGCGCGAGGACCCCGACACCCCTATCAAGGAGATCGGCGTCGGCAAGCAGCAGCTGGTCGAGATCGCCAAGGCGCTGAACAAGTCGGTCAAGCTCCTAATCCTGGACGAGCCCACGGCGGCGCTGAACGAGTCCGACTCCCAGCACCTGCTGGACCTCATGCTGGGTCTCAAGGGCCGCGGAATCACCTCGATCATCATTTCGCACAAGCTCAACGAGATCGAACAGATCGCGGATGAGATCACGATCATCCGCGACGGCAAGTCGATCGAGACCCTGAACGTCAAGGCCGACGGCGTCGACGAGGACCGGATCATCAAGGGCATGGTGGGCCGGACCCTGGAATCACGGTTCCCGGACCACGAGCCGAAGATCGGCGAGGTCCTCTTCGAGGTGAAGAACTGGAACGTCGGGCATCCGCAGATCCAGGACCGCCTGGTCTGCAAGAACTCCAACTTCTTTGTCCGCCGGGGCGAGATCGTCGGGTTCGCGGGCCTGATGGGCGCCGGACGCACCGAACTGGCCCGGTCCGTGTTCGGCCGCTCCTACGGCCGCTTCATCTCGGGCCATGTCTATAAAGACGGCAAGGAACTGCAGCTCAGGAGCGTCCGCCAGGCGATCGACGCCGGGCTGGGTTACGTCACCGAGGACCGCAAGTCCCTGGGCCTGAACCTGCTGGACGACATTAAGGCCACCACCGTCTCGGCAAACCTGCGCAAGATCAGCAAGAACTTCGTGGTGGACGCCAACAAGGAATACGCCGTCGCGGAGGAATACCGGAAGTCGCTGCGGACCAAGACGCCCTCCGTGGAGGAAGGCGTCGCGAAGCTCTCGGGCGGCAACCAGCAGAAGGTCGTGCTGGCGAAATGGATGTTCACCGACCCGGACGTGCTGATCCTGGACGAGCCCACCCGCGGGATCGATGTCGGGGCCAAGTACGAGATCTACGGCATCATCCAGAAGCTGGCCAACGAGGGCAAGGCCGTGATCGTCATTTCCTCGGAACTGCCCGAGCTGCTGGGCCTCTCGGACCGGATCTACACGATTTTCGAAGGCGCCATCACCGGCGTGCTGAACAAGGACGAAGCCAGCCAGGAAAGCCTCATGAAACTCATGACGTCCGCCCGCAAAACCGCTTGACCCTTTGGGACAAACCAGAACAATCCGAACACCCCGGACACAAGGACTGAAACAATGAACGCGCTCAAGAAGCTCTTTGGCGGCAACACCCGCCAATTCGGCATGATCTTCGCCCTGGTTGCGCTGATCGTGTTCTTCGAGATTTTCACGGAGGGCCGCACGCTCACATCGGGCAACGTCATCAACCTCTTCAACGGCAACTCCTACATCCTGATCCTCGCCATCGGCATGGTGCTGGTCATCATCGCCGGGCACATCGACCTCTCGGTCGGTTCCGTCGCGGCTTTCGTGGGTGTCTGCGTGTCACTCTTCATCCGCGACTGGGGCCTGCCCTGGTACATCGGCGTCCTGATGGGGCTCGGGCTCGGCGTCCTGATCGGGGCCTGGCAGGGATTCTGGGTGGCCTACGTCGGCATTCCCGCGTTCATCGTGACGCTGTCCGGCATGCTGATCTTCCGCGGCGCCAACCAGTTCGTCGGCAAGTCGAACACCATCCCGGTCCCGGCGGATTTCCAGTACATCGGCTCCGGCTACCTGGCCGAGTTCGGCCCGAAGACCGGCTACAACAACCCCACCATGCTGATCGGCCTGCTCGCCGTCGCGTTCGTAATCTTCAGCGAGATCCGGTCCCGCCGCAACGCCAAGAAGCTCGGCGCCGAGGTCCCCGAAGCCTGGGTCATGGTCCTCAAACTGGTGCTGGTCTGCGGTGCCATCCTCTACGCGACGTACCTCTTCGCCACCGGCCGTCCGGGCACGTCCTTCCCGGTGCCGGGCCTGATCCTCGCGGTCCTCATCATCGTCTACGGCTTCATCTCCTCCAAGACCGTCATCGGCCGCCATATCTACGCGGTCGGCGGCAACCGGCACGCTGCGGAGCTCTCCGGCGTCCAGTCCAAGAAGGTCAACTTCCTGGTCATGATGAACATGTCCTTCCTGGCCGGCCTCGCGGGCATGATCTTCGTTGGCCGCTCCACCGCCTCGGGACCGTTCGACGGCGTCGGCTGGGAACTGGACGCCATCGCGGCCGTCTTCATCGGCGGCGCCGCCGTCACCGGCGGCGTGGGCACCGTGATCGGCTCGATCATCGGCGGCCTGGTCATGGCCGTACTGAACAACGGCCTGCAGCTGCTCGGCGTCGGCGCCGACCTCACCCAGATCATCAAGGGCCTCGTGCTCCTGATCGCCGTCGCCTTCGACGTCTACAACAAGACCCAGGGCAAGAAATCGATCGTCGGCATGCTGATGAAGAACTTCGGCCGCAGCAGCGAGATCAAGGCCGACGAGACCACGCAGACCAAAGAGGTCATCTCGAGGGGAATCTAATCCCCTCCCCCCAGTTCCCCAACCCCACAATTCTCCGCACACCACCGAAAGAAAGTGAACCAAGCAATGCGAATGATTGGTAAAGCAGGAAAGGCAGCAGCAATCGCTGCTATTGCGGCACTGGCGCTGACAGCCTGCGGCCGTTCCGACACCGGAACCACCAGCGGTTCCTCCACCGGAGGCGAAGCATTCCCGAAGGGCTCCGCGATCGGCGTCGCACTCCCCCAGAAGACCTCCGAAAACTGGGTCCTGGCCGAGCAGCTGTTCAACGACGGCCTGACGGCGGCCGGCTACAAGCCGGACGTGCAGTTCGCCAACGGCGGCGTCTCGGAGCAGCAGAACCAGATCAGCGCCATGATCACCAAGGGCGACAAGGTCATCATCGTCGGCGCCATCGACGGTGCACAGCTGGGCACCCAGCTCCAGCAGGCCAAGGACGCCGGCGCAACGATCATCGCGTACGACCGTCTGCTGCTGAACACCCCGAACGTGGACTACTACGTGGCCTACGACAACTTCAAGGTCGGTGAACTCCAGGGCAAGGCGCTGCTGGACGGCATGAAGGGCAAGAAGCCGGAAGGCCCGTACAACATCGAGCTCTTCGCTGGTTCCCCTGATGACGCCAACGCGAAGGTCTTCTTCGACGGCGCCATGAGCGTCCTGAAGCCGAAGATCGACGACGGCACCCTCAAGGTCCTCTCCGGCCAGACGAGCTTCGAGCAGGCTGTGACCCAGGGCTGGAAGGCAGAAAACGCCCAGAAGCGCATGGACACCCTCCTCGCCGGAACCTACGGCACCGCAGCCCTCGATGGCGTGCTGTCCCCGAACGACACCATTGCCCGCGCGATCCTGACCTCCGTCAAGGCCGCCGGCAAGCCGCTTCCAATTGTCACGGGCCAGGACTCCGAGGTTGAGTCGGTCAAGTCCATCATGGCGGGCGAGCAGTACTCCACCATCAACAAGGACACCCGCGCGCTCGTTGAGCACTCGATCGTCATGGTCAACGACATTCAGGCAGGCAAGACGCCCGAGATCAACGACGACAAGTCCTACAACAACACGGTCAAGGTTGTTCCCGCCTACCTGCTGGAACCGGTCATCGTCACCAAGGACAACGTCCACACGGCGTACGAGAACGATCCGGTCCTCGGCCCGATCACCAAGCAGTAGTTCCTTATCTGGGCGACCGCTTCACCGGCCGCGCCAGAGTACAGAGCCCCGGCTCTCCCGCAAGGGAGGGCCGGGGCTCTTGCGTTGGCCGTGGTGCGCGGCCGTGGTGTCCCGGCTGGGACCTTGGCAGTGACCTCGCCTGCGGCAATCGGCTTCACAGCAGATCCATAGCTCCCCGGGGAGGTTCGCACAGCGGCCCGTACCACTGTGGGACCAGCGCCGGGCATCGGGTCCGGCAAGAGATCCCCCATAGACACCCAAGAAAAATTAGGAGCACCGTGAGCGTTCTTGCCCGGAGTGTAGGCAACGCCTTTCGAAACAAGGTCAGGACCGCCGCTGTGGTGGCGGTGCTGGCCGTAGCCATTGGACTTGCCCTGGCCATGCTCGTGGCCAACCAGGCCGTCACCGGCAAGGTTGCCGAGCTGAACGCCTCGGTGGGCACGGTCCTGACCGTGAACCCGGCCGGCGGCCAGGGCTTCGAGGGCGGCGGCGAGCCGCTGACGTCCGCCCAGGCGGCCACGGCGGCGGCCGTCCCCAACGTCAGCAGCGTGGTCGGCACCAAGGCGCTGCGCCTGCGCAACGCCGCTGACATGGCCGCCGAGGCCGCGTCAGGACGGACAGGCCAAGGCGGCCCCAGCGGCCAGTCGGCCACCTCCGTCACCACGAGCCTCACGGCCGCCGTCGACGCCGGCACCCTCGGCAACCGTAACCAAGCCAGTACCGGCGCCTCCGGAAGCAGCACCGCGGGCAGTACCGGCAGCACTGCGCAGGCCGCGCCGGCGTTCTCGCTGCCCATCACTGCAACGGGCATCGGCGCCGAGATGGACTCCACCGGCAAGGCCCTGCAGCTGACGCAGGGCACCGGCCTGCGCAACTACACCGCCGCGTCCACCGGCGCCCTGCTGGGCACCACCCTGGCCACCAAGAACGGCCTCAGCGTGGGCTCGACGTTCACCATCGGTGATAAAACCTTCACCGTCCAGGGGATGTTCGACGCCGGGACCGCGTTCGGCAACAATGCGCTCTACGTGACGCTGCCGACCGCCCAGACCCTCGCCGCGCTCCCGGACGAACTCTCCACCATGATCGTCACGGTCAACAGCATGGAAAACGTCGACGCCGCCAAGACCGCCCTGCAGACGGCGCTGGGCTCCGACAAGGCCGACGTCACCCAGGGCCAGCGGAACCTTGAGACCGCCGTCAGCTCGCTGGACAGCGTCAAGAACATTTCCTTCATCGCCTTCGTCGCGGCCCTTGGCACCGCCGGCCTGATCATCCTCCTGATCATGGTCATGCTGGTCCGCGAACGACGCCGCGAGATCGGTGTCCTGAAGGCCATCGGCGCCCCGAACCGCACCATCGGCCTGCAGTTTGTGCTGGAGGCCCTCGTGCTGGTGGCCATGGGCAGCGTGGTGGGCGCCGCCGTCGCCTCCCTTGCCAGCGGCGGCATCGCCAGCGCCCTCATCAGTTCAAGCAGCAGCACGAGCGCGGCGGCCACCGGCCAGCGCGGCGGCGCTGGCGGCTTTCCCGGGGGCGGGTTCCCGGGCGGGGCGGGCGGACCGCTGGGCGGGGCAAGCCAGCTGCTGACCTCCGTGACGGCGAGCGCCTCCCCCGGCGTGATCGCCGCGGGCATCGCCGCAGTTTTCGGCGTCGCCATCATCGGCGCGCTCGTCCCGGCCCTGCTCACCGCCCGGATCCGTCCCATCGAAGTCCTCCGAGGAGAATAGCCATGATCGAAGTCAAGAACCTGGTCCGCACGTTCAAGTCCGGCGACCGGACCATCAAGCCGGTCAACGATGTCAGCTTCGAGCTCGAGCAGGGCACGCTGGCCTCGATCGTGGGCAAGAGCGGCAGCGGCAAGAGCACCCTGCTCTCCTTGCTCGGAGCGCTGGACAAGCCCACCAGCGGCGACGTGGTGGTCAACGGCGTGAGCCTGGCCAGCATGCCCGACGGGAAACTGACCAACTACCGGCGCCGGGACATCGGCTTCGTGTTCCAGCAGTTCAACCTGATCCCGAACCTCTCGGCCGTGGACAACGTGATGCTGCCGATGGAATTCGCCGGCGTGCGAAAGGCCGCGCGGGCGGAGCGGGCCCGGCAGCTGCTCGAACAGGTCCAGCTCGATCCGGACAAGCACGGGCGGCGCATCAACCGGCTCTCCGGCGGCGAGCAGCAGCGGGTGGCGATCGCCCGGGCGCTGGCGAACGAACCCAAACTGATCCTGGCCGATGAACCCACCGGCAACCTGGACGAACAGACAGGCGAGCACATCATCGAGCTGCTCAGCACGCTGAGCCGGGACCACAACACCACCATCCTGGTGGTCACCCACGACCGTGCCCTGGCCAACAAGACGGACCGGCGCTTCCGGCTCCAGCAGGGCCGGCTCACGGAGGAAACGGCCCGGACCCGTGCGACGGCGGCCCTGACCGGCTGAGGACCGGCCGGCTGAGTACCGGCTGCTGAACTCCAGCCGCGGCCGACCCCCTGAGGACCGGCCGGCTGAGTACCGGCTGCTGAACTCCAGCCGCGGCCGACCCCCTGTGGTCCGCCCGGCTGCGGGGGCTTCGGCGGCGGAGCTGCGGGGGCTTAGGCGTCGGAGCTGCGGGCAGGCCTTGGGGGCCCGCCCGCGGCTCCGGCGTCGAGCCGCCGGGGCTGAACTTCGTGAGACTGGATCTCCGCGTCGAACCTCCGCCATGCCAGGGCCGTCAACACTGCGGCCCGCCCGCCCCTGGGTGAGAAGATGGCACCATGTCTGCCCTCATCGCAAAGCCGTGGCTGTTCAGCCAGCCGGACCAGGATCCCCGCACAGCCACCGGCGCCAGGCTGCGCTGGGGCGTCATCGCCACCGGCGGGATCGCCGCTTCGGTCACACGCGACCTTGGGCTGCTGGCGGATGCGGAACTGTACGCCGTCAGCTCCCGCACACAGGCGGCCGCGGACGCGTTCGCGGCCGACTACGGCTTTGTCCACGCCTACGGTGACCAGAACGGCGCGAGTGGCTACGCCCGCCTGCTCGCCAATGACGCCGTCGACGTCGTCTACGTCGCCACCCCGCACGCCCACCATCACAAGATAGCCCTCGCCGCCCTCAACGCCGGCAAGCACGTGCTGTGCGAGAAGGCCCTCACGATCAATGCCCGGGAAGCAGCCGAGTTGATCGCGGCGGCCCGGACCAACGGAGTCTTCCTGATGGAGGCGGTGTGGAGCCGGTTCCTGCCCAGCATGCAGCGGGCGTTCGAGATCGCTGCCTCGGGCGAGATCGGCGAGGTGAAATGGGTCGGCGCCGACCTCGGCTTTCCGGCGCCGTACTCGCCCGGTTCCCGGCTTTGGGCACCCAAGGACGGTGGCGGCGCCCTGCTGGACATGACGGTCTATCCCCTGCTCTGGGCGCTCGGCACCCTGGGGTTCCCGCAAACGGTCAGCGCCACGGGCTGGCTGAACGACGACGGCGTCGACGCCCAGAATGCGTTGACGCTCGGTTACCACCACGGCGCCCAGGCCCAACTGACCTCGTCATTGATGGCCTACGGCCCCCGCACGGCCACCGTCGCCGGCACCAAGGGCTACCTCCAGAGCCCGGGCTCCATCAACAACCCGAAGGAACTGCTGGTCCGGATCGGCTTCGAGGGGCCACGGACGGAGCAGTTCACGGTGGTGGGACGTGGCTACACTTACGAGCTCCGGGAGGTCACGCGGTGCATCCAGCAGGGCCTCACCGAGAGCCCGGTCATGCCGCTGGAGGACTCCCTGAACACCATGCGGCTTTTCGACGGCGTACGCGCGCAGCTCGGCGTGAGCTACCCCAACGACGCCCACTAACCGCCTCCCACTTTCCTCGCCCCAGACAACGGACCCGGCGCATTCCAAGTGTCTCGGTATGCCTACAGTTTCGGCCCCGCTCTGGACTCTCCTGTTGAGGCCGACTTACCCTGTAGGCAATTGTCCAGTCTTCCGGGAGCGGGGGTGCGCGCATGGATCCTGCAGCAGCGTCCTCCCGCGCGGGCCGCACCCTGCGCCCCCTGCGCCCCCTGCGCCCCTTGCGCCGCGTGCTTTTGGCCGCCGTCGCCGGCGCCGCGTGGCTGACACTGACCTGCACGGCTGCGCAGGCGGACGACGCCTGCGCGTTCTACGGGACAGCCGACGGCGCCGGCGAGAGCGCGGCCGCCGCCTCGTGTACGGACGCCGACGACCTCCCTGTTCCCTCCCTCGACGGCGTGGTTTCCGTGGACCTCCCCGCGGTCCCGGCGGGCACCTGGGCGGCGGGCACTGTTCCGGGGTCGGTTGTAGCTTCCGCCGACGTCGTTCCTGCCGACCCGAACGGGCCCACGGACACCGCCCCTGACCCGGCGGTTCCCGACGCGCCACCGCCCGCCGCCCCTGGGCAGGCGGCACCGGACCCGGCACTCCCCTCCCCGGCGCTCCCTGACCCTTCGCTCCCTGCGCCGGCAGTCACCCCGCCGGCAACCGGGCCCGTGCTGGACCCTGCGATTCCGGTTCCCGGTGTTGTTCCGCCGGTGGTGGACCCTGCGATTCCGGTTCCCGGTGTTGTTCCGCCGGTGGTGGACCCTGCGGTACCGGTTCCCGGCGTCGATCCGCCGGTCGGCGATCCCGCGGCTCCGGTTCCAGAGCCAGCAGCTCCGCTCCCCGGCGACCCGGCGGCCGGGCCACCAGACGGCGTCGTTCCAGGCGGCACCGTTCCAGGCGGCACCGTTCCAGGCGGCACCGTTCCAGGCGGCATCGTTCCAGGCGGCGACGTCGCGGCGGGATCGCCGGCGGGGACGCCGGCCGCCGTCGATGGCGAATCGGCACCGGCGGCCGCCGCAAAGGCAACCGCCGCCAACGCAGCACCAGCTCAACTGCAGGCGCCTGCTCCCACCGGCACCGTGGCGGCCCGTCCCTTCCCGGCATCTCCTTCCCCCGGTGCCACAGTTGCCTACCCCGCTTTGCTGATCCCTGAACCCCGGGGCGCGGCAGCTGTCCAGTCCGGCGCTGCCCCGCCGGCCAAGGCCCCCGCCGGGACCGGTGAACCGCCGGCTCCCTCCGGCAACCCGGGTCCGGGCCCATGGCATGGCGGAACGGGACTGCCTGCGCCTGACGCACTCCCACCGGCTCCGGGCTCGGGGTCCGGCAGCGGGCACTCCGGCGGCGGGCCTGCCGGAACGGCTGCGTGGATGCCCAGCCTGGTCTTCTACCTGCCCACCATCGGGGCCGACGCCATCGGCGGACCGCTCCAGCACGAGTACGCAGCCGTTAGCGCTGATCCCGGTTCTTCCCCTGACTAGTCGGGCCGTCTCTGCCTCCACAGAGCACGGCCCGTCGGGCTGCCTTCGCCGCCCGCCAACAGTCACCCAGGAGAATCCCCCATGGACACGACCGTCCACCGCCGGGCTTCCGGCACCCCAATTCCCGCCAGCCTGACCCCCGCAGCGCCTGCCCACCCGGAGCGCTCCGGTCCGCAGCCGAGACCCGGCTGCAAGCCCCGCCCGCCCTAGCGCATGCCACCGCTCCCATCACGGTCCTGTACCGCCGGAGCGAGGTCGTTGGGTCCGCTGGGGGACCCAACGGCATGCTCCGGCGGAGGGGCGTCCGCGGGGCGTCCGGTGAGGGAATACGCTTCGGCGCCGGGACCGGAGGTCCCCTCTGAACAGAAGCGGATACTAATTACCCTTATCATTCTTTAGGTGCGCCGTCGGTGCGCACACGGAAGATACGGGGACATCGTGAACAGTTCGCCCAACAGCATCACGGCGGAGCCCTTGGGCGGCCGCTACCAGCTGGGGGAGGTGATTGGCCGGGGCGGCATGGCGTCGGTCTACACGGCCAAGGACCTGAACCTTGGCCGGGACGTTGCCCTGAAACTCTTTGCACCGCAATCGGCCGATCCCGACGAGCTTCGCCGCCAGGAAGCGGAGATCGAGTTGCTGGCCACCCTGAATCATCCAAGCCTGGTGACGCTGTTCGACGCCGGGACGGACACCCGGATTCCCGAGGAGCCGCGGCCCTTCCTGACCATGGAGCTCGTGGACGGCCAGGATCTGCGGACCCGGATCCGCCACAGTCCCCTGCCGCTGGCCGAGTTGGCCGTCGTCGGCGCCGGGATCGCCGATGCCCTCGCCTACGTCCACGGCCTCGGCATCGTCCACCGGGACATCAAGCCCGCCAACATCCTCCTGGTGCCGGTCCGGCCGGGAGAGCCGCTTCGGCCCAAGCTCACAGACTTCGGCATCGCCCGGATCATCGACGGGACCCGGCTGACGGCCACGGGAACCATGGTGGGAACCGCCGCCTACCTCAGTCCCGAACAGGCCCGCGGTGCCGACCTCGGTCCCGCGAGCGATATCTACTCGCTGGGCCTGGTCCTGCTCGAATGCCTCAAGGGCGAGGTGGAGTACCCGGGCAGCGCCGTCGAATCCGCCGTGGCCCGCCTGCACCGCGCCCCCGTCATTCCGGACGCCGTGCCCGAGGAGTGGGCCCGGCTCATCCAGGCCATGACCGTCCTGGACCCGTTGGACCGCCCCGCGGCCGCCGATCTCGAGGCAGCCTTCCGTGTGGCCCTCGTTTCCCCCGGATCGCTGCCGGGACCGGTCACAGCGGAACCCACCCGGGTCCTCCCGGCCCCGCCGGCAAGGCGGCCCCGCCCACCCAGGCCCGGAGTCGCACCGGCTGCGGCGTCGAGAACACGCCCCCTGAACTCGCTGGACCCGGATGCCCTGCCGCTGCGGCCGCGCCGCCGCCGCTCCTTGTCGCGGGGGGCCGCATGGTTCCTCCGGGCCCGGCCCCGCACCCGCGTGGCCGTGCTGCTCGCCGCGCTGGCAGTCCTTGCCGTCGTGGCGACGATCGCGGTCGCCCTGTCCGCCCCCGCGGCGCCCGACGTCGTCCCCTACCCCACCGTCACCGGACCGCTCGGCGATCACCTGAAGGAACTGCAGAAGGGCGTGGAACCATGAGCGATTCGCGAACCGCCGGGCAAGACCGCGGCGGGGTGAGGTATCGGGTGTCCGCAAGCCTCCTCGCCGGACTGCTGGCCGCCGGGACTTTGGCCGGCTGCGGCTCCCCCGCCCCCGAACTGGGCAGCGCCGCGGCCCGTCAACTTCAATCCGAAGTCTTGGCTGTCAGCGAGGCTGCAGCCGCCAACGACCCGGAGGGTTCCCTGAAGCACCTTGACGAGCTGCTGACCCGGCTGGATGCCGTCGCCGCGAGCGGCGAGGTGTCCTTCAGACGCCACCAGAGCATCAAGTCATCGATTGACGCCGTCCGGGCGGACCTTACCGCGCAGCAGGCGGCCGAGGCGGCCCGGAAGGCTGCAGAAAAAGCAGCGGCTGACAAGGCGGCAGCCGACAAAGCAGCGGCTGAACAGGCTGCCGCGGCCCAGGCAGCAGCCCAGGTCGCTGCCGCGCGGACGGCCCCGGCCGCCGTCGCCCCGGCCCCGGCCCCGGCCGGAAAGGGGAAGTCGAAGGACAAAGGGAAGGGTAAGGGCTAAGGCGCGCCGATTACCCTGCTGCCGGACGGGCTTCCACGACACCTGAGGCCGCGACCGGCATCGACCTGGCCGCAGACCGAACGCGGCGCCTCCGCCGCCACTATCGTCAGCCTGCTTACCATTTCAGCGGAAGCCCGCTAGCGTGGAGGAACGGCTTTATGCCGGTCAACGACAAGAATCGCGGACCGCGGTCCGCCAATCGAAGGAGTGACGCCTGCATGGCAACAGTTCAGGAATCCATCGAAGTCAATGTTCCGCTAAGCCAGGCCTACAACCAGTGGACGCAATTCGAGGAATTTCCGCACTTCATGAGCGGCGTGGAATCGGTTAATCAGCTGGACGACACCACTGTGCATTTCAAGACCAGCATCGGTGGAGTCCGGCGTGAGTACGATGCGCGGATCACCGCGCAGGAACCGGACCATCGCGTGTCGTGGGAGAGCCTTGATGAACCACGGAACGCCGGCACCGTCTGGTTCGATGATCTCGGCGAGGCCGCAACGAAGGTGAACGTCGAGCTGACCTGGGAGCCGGACTCGGCGGCGGAAAAGATCGGCGCGGCCATCGGCCTTGATTCCCGTCAGGTTGCCGCCGACCTGAAGAAATTCAAGCAGTTCATCGAAGAACGCGGGGCCGAGACGGGCGGATGGCGCGGACGCGTGGACGGAGTCGCCCCGGGCGCCACCACCGCCGTGCCGCTCCAAGAAGAAGTGGGATATGGCGCGGAACCTGCCTTCGAGCGCGTGGACGCCGATCCCGACCTCGCCCCCGAGCCGCCTTTCGGCCACGACCAGCCGCGCTGACCGGCCGTTCGCACTGATCTGGCTGGTTTGATTACTCCGCCGGACTGACAGCGGAACGCCCCGCCTCCCTTTCGGGAGGCGGGGCGTTCTGCGTGGCGACCTACCGCGCTGCCGGAGCGTTGAGGCTGGGACTACTTGGTCAGCGTCGCAAGCACTTCACTGAACTTCGCCGAGGGGCGCATGACCGCTGCGACCTTGGCCGCATCCGGCCGGTAGTACCCGCCAAGGTCCACCGGGGAACCCTGGACGGCCAGGAGTTCGCCGGTGATGGTGTCCTCATTGGAGTTCAGCGCGTCAGAAACGGCGGCGAAGGCCGCGGCGAGCTCGGCGTCGTCGTTCTGGCTGGCCAGTTCCTGGGCCCAGAACTTGGCCAGGTAGAAGTGGCTGCCGCGGTTGTCCAACTCACCGGCCTTGCGCTTCGGGGACTTGTCCTCCAGCAGGAACGTGCCGGTGGCGCGGTCCAGGGTGTCGGCCAGGACCTGGGCGCGGGCGTTGCCGGTGCTGGTGGCGAGGTGCTCGAAGCTGACGGCCAGCGCGAGGAATTCACCCAGACTGTCCCAGCGCAGGTGGTTTTCTTTAAGCAACTGCTGGACGTGCTTCGGGGCGGATCCGCCGGCGCCGGTCTCGAACAGGCCGCCACCGTTGATCAGCGGCACCACGGAAAGCATCTTGGCGCTGGTGCCCAGTTCCAGGATCGGGAAGAGGTCGGTGAGGTAGTCGCGGAGCACGTTGCCGGTCACCGAGATGGTGTCCTCGCCCTTGCGGAGGCGTTCCACCGTGAAGGCCGTGGCCTCGTCCGGGGACATGATGGCGATTTCCAGGCCCTCGGTGTCGTGGTCCTTGAGGTATTCCTCCACCTTGGCGATCATCCGGGCGTCGTGCGCGCGGCCCTTGTCCAGCCAGAAGACAGCGGGCGTGGCGGAGGCGCGGGCACGGGTGACGGCCAGCTTCACCCAGTCGCGGATCGGCACGTCCTTGGTCTGGCAGGCGCGCCAGATGTCGCCCGGGGCAACCTTGTGCTCGATCAGCACGGTGCCGGCGTCGTCGACGATCTGGACGGTGCCGGCGGACTGGATCTCGAACGTCTTGTCGTGGCTGCCGTATTCCTCGGCGGCCTGGGCCATGAGGCCGACGTTCGGGACCGTGCCCATGGTGGTGGGATCAAAGGCCCCGTGGGCGCGGCAGTCATCAACCACGACCTGGTAGATGCCGGCGTAGCTGCTGTCCGGGAGGACGGCGAGCGTATCGGCTTCCTGGCCGTCGCGGCCCCACATGTGGCCCGAGCTGCGGATCATGGCCGGCATTGAGGCGTCGACAATGACGTCGGAGGGCACGTGCAGGTTGGTGATGCCCTTGTCGGAATCGACCATCGCGAGTTCGGGGCCCTCGTTGAGGCCCTTTTCGATGGCTGCCTGGACCTCGCCGCGGATCTCCTCCGGCAGGTCCTCGAGGCCGTTGAGGATGGAGGCGAGGCCGTTGTTGGGGCTCAGGCCGGCGGCGGCGATCTGCTCACCGTAGGTGGCGAAGAGGTCCGCGAAGTAGGCCTTGACGACGTGCCCGAAGATGATGGGGTCCGAGACCTTCATCATGGTGGCCTTGAGGTGGGCTGAGAACAGCACGCCCTCGTTCTTGGCCCGGACAACCTGGGCTGCGAGGAACTCATCCAGGGCCGCGGCACGCATCACGGTGCCGTCGATGACCTCGCCGGCCAGGACCGGGAAGGCACGCTTGAGGACCTTGACGGTGCCGTCTTCCTTGACGAGCTGGATCTTGATGTTGGTGTCGGCCTCGATCACCACGGACAGCTCGTTCGAGCGGAAGTCGTCGGCGTCCATGTGGGCCACGTTGGTCTTGGACTCCGGCGTCCAGGCGCCCATGCTGTGCGGGTTCTGGCGGGCGTAGTTCTTGACCGAGAGCGGGGCGCGGCGGTCCGAGTTGCCTTCGCGCAGGACCGGGTTCACAGCGGAGCCCTTGATCTTGTCGTAGCGGGACCGGATGTCCGTTTCCTCGTCCGAGGAGGGGTTGTCCGGGTAGTCCGGCAGCGCGTAGCCGTGGCCCTGGAGTTCGGCGATGGCGGCCTTCAGCTGGGGCACGGAGGCGCTGATGTTGGGCAGCTTGATGATGTTGGCTTCGGGCGTCTTGGCGAGGGCACCAAGCTCGGCCAGGGCGTCGCTGACGCGCTGCTCTTCGGTGAGGTAGTCGCCGAACACGGCGATGATGCGGCCGGCCAGCGAGATGTCGCGGGTCTCCACTTCCACACCGGCCGTCGAGGCGAACGCCTCAATGATCGGCAAGAACGAATAGGTGGCCAGCATCGGCGCTTCGTCGGTGTGGGTATAGATAATCTTTGCCATTGCGCGGGCGTCTCCCTGAAGGTCTGGGTATTTCCGGAATCTTGTGTTATCTCAACACCCCTAACTTACCCGAGGTGCCCCCGTTGGCGCCTACCGGCGTCGTGCGCGGACGGATGAGTGACGTCCCGACACGGCATAACAAAAATTGACAAGTTACTTTACAGATTAGTCAAATTGCCGTAGTTTCAGTCCATCCAGCGGCCGCCAACAGCGGCCGCCCCGCTTTTCCACCGGTTAGGACATCCATGAGAACACCCAAGACTCTGGCCACCAGCCTGCTGACTCTTTCGGCCGCCGCGCTGCTGGCCCTGAGTGCCGCGGGAGCGGCCACGGCCTCCCCCGCACCGGCCAAGGCACCGGTTTCCACCTCCGATGTCGCCAGCCACACCGTCACCGAGACGGGCGCGGCCGAGTACTGGACCGCGGAACGCATGCGCAGCGCCGTCCCCGGCGACGTCCTGGCCGACAGGACCATGAAGCGCAACGGCAAGGCCACTACGGCCAGGGGCCCGGCGGAAACGGGCGCGCCGAGCAAGGTCGAGGCCGCGGCTCCCAAGCTGCAATCCCAGACGCTCCAGACCAAGACCAATGCGAGCGAAACCCCCGTCCCGCACATCGGCAAGGTCTTCTTCACCCTCGGCGGGACGAACTACGTCTGCTCCGGCAACTCGGTCTCCTCCGGCAACAAGAGCACGGTCTCCACGGCCGGACACTGCGTGAATGAGGGCCCGGGCGCCTTCGCCACCAAGTTCACGTTCGTCCCGGCGTACCTGAACGGCGCGGCCCCCTACGGCAAGTGGACGGCCAAGGCCCTCTACGCCCCCACCCAGTGGAGCTCCTCGGGTGACATGACCTACGACACTGGCTTCGCCGTCATGTCCACGCTCAACGGCCAGTACCTGAGCGACGTCGTCGGCGGCTCGGGGCTGCAGTTCAACGCCGCCCGCGGCCTGAGCTACAAGTCATTCGGCTACCCCGCCGCAGCGCCCTTCAACGGTGAATCCCTCAAGAGCTGCTCCGGCACCGCCACGAACGATCCCTACAACCCGCAGTTCAACACCCAGGGGATCCCCTGCAACATGACCGGCGGTTCCTCAGGCGGTCCGTGGTTCATCGGCACCAGCGCCGCCGGCTACCAGAACTCCATCAACAGCTACGGCTACGGCAGCAAGTCCACCACGATGTACGGCCCGTACTGGGGCAGCGTGATCCAGCAGGCCTACACCACGGCGGCCGCTTCCTGACCTGAGGGCACGGGCACCGTTCGCGCGGGGCCCGTGCTCCGTTCGCGGGGGCCGTTCGCGGGGCCGGGCTCCGTTCGCGGGGGCCCGCGCGGGCAGCGCGGCCTGGGTTCCGTTCGCGGGGGCCGCGCGGCCGGGCTTGTTTCCCCTGTCTACCCTGTTTACCCCAGCGCGGGGTCATTGCGTCCCATCTTCAGCAGTGGGGAGGACGCAGTGGCCCCGCGCTGGCTTTATCTGCGACGGCGGATCGCCCCCCGCCCGCTGGACATGCCCTCCGCTAACACGAAGGCCCGGACATATGCCCCATATGTCCGGGCCTAGCCATGAGGAGTGGACATGTCCTCCCGGGTGGCTTCTCGGCGCTTGGGAACGAATGAGCATGTAACCCGGCTGGCCCGCTGCGCTCCAGAAAGAACGGGCATGTCCCGCGGCTGGCCCAGGCAGCCCCGGGTCGCACGGGACATGCCCTCCCCACACGCCGAAGCCTGGACATAT
Organism: Arthrobacter sp. P1_D4; assembly: GCF_056406115.1. Taxonomy (NCBI): domain Bacteria; kingdom Bacillati; phylum Actinomycetota; class Actinomycetes; order Micrococcales; family Micrococcaceae; genus Arthrobacter; species Arthrobacter sp. P1_D4. Next base: position 139,255 of record NZ_JBFUAU010000017.1, read on the forward strand.
CCCTCATATGCCCACTCCTTGCCACGAAAAATGAGCATGCCCCGCGGAAAGAATGGACATGTCCCCCGGGCTGGCCGCCAGCCCACCCAGTGGCACAAAAAATGGACATGTCCCGCGGAAAGGGAGGCATGTCCCGGAAAGAATAGGCGTGTCCGCCCGGGCCGGTCTCGAGCTCCTGAAGCCGTGAGCATGTCCTTTTGGGCTGGCCCGGTACGCACCGAAAGACTGAGCATGTCCCGCGGTTGGCCCAGGCAGCCCCAGGTCGCACGGGACATGCCCTCCCCACACGCCGAAGCCTGGACATATCCCCCATATGCCCATTCTTAGCCGCGAAAAATGAGCATGTCCCGCGGAAAGAATGAGCATGTCGCCCGGACCGGCCATATGCCCACTCCTTGCCGCGAAAAATGAGCAAGTCCCGCGGAAAGAATGAGCATGTCCCCGGCACTGGCCACCAGCCCACTCGGTGGCACAGAAAATGGACATGTCCCCCGGATAGGGAGGGCATGTCCATTTTTTGTGCGGGGGTCTCTAGGGGGTCTCTTGCGCTGGTCCCTTGTGCGCGAACCGCAGCCCGAGTGGGCGAGCCCTAGTGGAAGAAGTGGCGAGCTCCGGTGAAGTACATGGTGATGCCGGCGGCGTTGGCTGCGGCGATGACTTCCTCGTCCCGGACGGAGCCGCCGGGCTGCACGACGGCGCGCACGCCGGCGTCGACCAGGATCTGCAGTCCGTCGGCGAACGGGAAGAACGCGTCTGACGCCGCAACGGCGCCCCGGGCCCGTTCCGGTGCACCGGCGGCGCCTGGTTCTGCCTGAACGGCAGCCGCCCCGCCTGCACCCTCGACATCGGACTCCACGGTGACTCCGAGGGTGTTGGCGCGCTCGACCGCGAGCTTGCAGGAATCGAGCCGGTTGACCTGGCCCATGCCGATGCCGACGGCGGCACCGTTGTCCGCGAGCAGGATGGCGTTGGACTTCGCCGCGCGGCACGCGGTCCAGGCGAACGCGAGGTCGGCCAGGGTGGCGGCGTCGGCGGCGTCGCCCGCGGCCAGGGTCCAGTTCGCGGGGGTGTCGCCGTCGGCGTCGACCTTGTCCGTGGCCTGCACCAGCATGCCGCCGGAGACCTGGCGGAACTCGGTCGGGTAGCGGCCGTATCCGTCCGGGAGGGCCAGCAGGCGGATGTTCTTCTTCTTGGACAGGATCTCCACTGCCTCGTCGTCGAAGCCCGGAGCGATGACGACCTCCGTGAAGATGCCGGCGACGGTCCGTGCCATCCCGGCGGTGACGGTGCGGTTCGCGGCGATGACGCCGCCGAACGCGGACACGGGATCGCAGGCGTGGGCCTTGGCGTGGGCGTCGGCGATCGGGTCGGCCGCCGACGCGGACCCCACGGCCACGCCGCACGGGTTGGCGTGCTTGATGATGGCGACGGCGGGCTCGGCGAAGTCGAAGGCGGCGCGCAGGGCGGCGTCGGCGTCGACGAAGTTGTTGTAGCTCATGGCCTTGCCGTGCAGCTGGTCGGCCTGGGCGATGCCGGCCGGGGCGGCCTTGTCCACGTACAGTGCGGCCTGCTGGTGCGGGTTTTCGCCGTAGCGGAGCACCTCGGAGCGTTCCAGGGCCAGGCCGGCGTAGGCGGGCCAGTCGATCACGCCGTCGCCGTCCTCGTCGCGGAACTGGCTGGCGGTCCAGGTGGCCACGGCGGTGTCGTAGGCCGCGGTGTGCGCGAAAGCCTTGGCGGCGAGCCTGCGGCGAGTCTTCAGGTCAAAACCGCCCGAGGCTGCTGCCTCCACCACGGCACCGTAGGATGCCGGGTCCACCACGATGGTGACGGCGGCGTGGTTCTTCGCGGCGGAGCGCACCATCGCGGGGCCCCCGATGTCGATCTGTTCGACGACGTCGTCCGGCGCGGCACCGGACTTCACGGTCTCCACGAAGGGGTAGAGGTTGACGATGACGAGGTCGAACGGCTCGATCTCCATGTCCGCAAGGGTCTGCATGTGGGCCGGGACGCGGCGGTCCGCGAGGATGCCGCCGTGCACGCGCGGGTGCAGGGTCTTGACGCGGCCGTCCAGCATTTCCGGGGAGCCGGTGACTTCCTCGACTTCCTGCACGGGGATGCCCGCGGCGGCGATCTTCTTGGCCGTGGAGCCGGTGGAGACGATCTTGACGCCGGCGGCATGCAGGCCCTGAGCGAGCTCCTCCAGACCGGTCTTGTCGTAGACCGAAATCAGTGCCCGGTGGATGGGAACTCGGTCGATGGATACACGGTCAAGCTGAGTGAAGCTCACAAAAGTCTCCGTCTTATATCGCGGCGGGGCCGCGGGTGGTGGGGATGCGGCAAGTTTATCGCGTCCCCACCACCGGGCCCTCCCGCGCGCCGGAGTGTGAAGCACGCGCGGGCCGCGGCCCGGCCACGTAGAGTTTTCACAGGAGGCCAAGATGAACACGTACACCACTGTGCCCAGCGGCGAACAGGTGGTCCAGGAACTGCCGTGGCGGTGGAAGGTCCAAGGCCGGATCTTCCTGATCGGCGGGCTGGGCTTCATGTTCGATGCCTGGGACGTCACCCTCAACGGCATCCTCATTCCGTTGCTGTCCAAGCACTGGTCACTGAGCCCGGGCGATGCCGCCTGGATCGGCACGGCGAACCTCATTGGCATGGCCCTGGGCGCGTTCGTCTGGGGCACCATCGCGGACACCATCGGCCGCAAGAAGGCCTTCACCGCGACCCTGCTGATTTTCTCCATCTTCACCGTGCTCGGCGCCTTCTCCCCCGACTTCATGTGGTTTGTCGTGTTCCGGTTCCTGGCCGGGTTCGGCCTGGGCGGCTGCATCCCTGTGGACTACGCGCTGGTGGGCGAGTTCACCCCCCGCAAACAGCGCGGCCGGGTGCTCACCGCGATGGACGGCTGGTGGCCGATCGGCGCCGCCCTCTGCGGCTTTGTCTCCGCCGGGCTGGTCGCGGCCTTCGCGGACTGGCGGCTGACCATGCTGGTCATGGTGCTCCCGGCGCTGCTGGTGTTCTGGATCCGCCGCAGCGTGCCTGAATCCCCGCTGTTCCTAATCCGCAAGGGCCGCCGCGACGAGGCCGCCAAGGTGATCGACGCCCTGGTCCAGGCCACCGGCGCCGAGGCCCGCGTCTACAGCCTGCCGGCACCGCAGGATGCGCCACGCCTCTCGGCAGGGAGCGCGTGGACGCAGTTGCGCGCCCTCTGGCAGTTCAACTGGAAGATCACGACGGCGGCATGGGCCCTGTTCTTCAGCATCCTGCTCGTCTACTACCTGTCGCTGACGTGGATGCCGCGGATCCTGATCGGCGCCGGCTTCGAGGAGTACAAGGCCTTCCTGACCACCGCGTCGATGGCCGCCGTCGGACTCCTGGGCGTGGTGGTGGCCGCCCTGCTGGTGGAGCGGGTGGGCCGCAAGTGGATCCTGGCGATCACCGGCCCGCTGTCCGCGCTGACGCTGGTGATCGTGGCGATCGTGGTGGACATTCCCACCGCCGCCGTGTTCTGGCTCCTGGTGTTCGGCTTCGTGGTGCAGGTGGCCATCCCGGTGCTCTACACCTACGTCTCCGAGCTCTACCCCACGGAGCTGCGCGGCTCCGGCTTCGGCTGGGCCTCGACGTTCTCCCGGCTCGGCGCCGGGTTCGGTCCGCTGATTTTCGCGGCCTTCCTGTGGCCGGAACTGGGGCTCGCGACGTCGTTCGCCCTGGCCGGCGGCCTCGTGCTGCTCTCCGTGCTGTGGATGGCGTTCTTCGCCCCCGAGACCAAGCAGCGCCGGCTCGAGTAACGCACCCACCCCGCCCAACTGACTCGCAGCAGGGGCCGTTCTGAGCGCTCAGAACCCGCGCCGCTGTAGTCCTCTTCCCTGGCGATGTCGCGGATGACCTGGGCCGCGTCGGAGTGCACGGCCCCCTCATACTCCACAGCAACCCGGTGTTCCGGATAGGCAAGATCAGGTTGACGCACGACGCCGGAGCGCAGGACCGTGCGCACGTTCAGTTCCGGTTCCGGTAGTCCTGAGCGGCAGAGGGCAAGCCGGAGTCTCGTCTCGGGGGCCGAATCCGCACCGATTCGGGCCTGCTCCAAGGCGAGCCGCGCCTTGCGGATACCGGGTGTTCCCTTGTGGCGGTCCAGCATCTCGGCCAGTTCCCCGGGACGGGCATAGGGCATGGTCCGGCTTTCAAACTCGGGCCGGGGATGGCGCAGCAGGTGGTCCGCCACCACGGTCAGTTCGTCAATGCTCATCTTCCGGGCGCAGTCCAACCACGTCCTGGTCCGTGAGGTTACCAGCACGCCGTCGATCGTGGTGATTTCGTCGGCGAAGAATTGCCCGACATGGCCAATCACGCCCTTGCGCCGCGGTATTGCCATGGAGTCCGGACGAGATATGTGGATGGCGGGGGCACCAGAGCCCGGGAGAAAGCCCGGGAAGTCCCAGATCAGGAAGGCGGTCGCGTGGGAGGCTGCCGAGAACTGCGTGACAAGAGTTAGGGGCCGGGCATTCAGCTTCACGTCAGCGGAGTGTTCTGCCGGCAGCCGGATCCCGCGGCTCGGAACCCGCAGTGAGGGATGCCTGAGCCGGCGACGGCTGACCCCGGCGTCGGCTGCCTCCCGGAATGTAAACGGCGCCGAACCGAGCGGCGCCGGGAGCGGCCGGGGTGTCTTCATCGACCCATCGTCGCAAAACCCAGGACTGCCTAGGAGAGTTATCCACAGCCCGCGGCCCGTCCTCCCAACTGACTCGCAGCAGGGGCCGTTCTGAGCGCTCAGAACGGGATTCCTCGCTCTCGCCGTCCCCGACCGCCACGGCTTCCTGCGCGATGATGGGGCCCGTGTCCACCCCGGCGTCGGCCCAGTGCACCGTGCAGCCGGTGACCTTCACGCCGTAGGCCAGCGCGTCGCGGACACCGTGGGCGCCGGGGAAGGACGGCAGCAGCGCCGGGTGCGTGTTGAGGTATTTGCCGCCAAACGCGTCGATGAAGTCGGCGCTGACAATCCGCATGAAGCCCGAGGACACCACCACATCCGGGGCGAAGCCGACGACGGCCTCGGTCAGGGCCGCGTCCCAGGCCGCCCTGTCCGGGTAGGCCTTGAAGTCCACTACAAACGTGGGAATCCCGGCGGCGGCGGAGCGTTCCACCCCGAACGTCCCCGGCCGGTCGGCGCCGACGGCGGCGATCTCGACGTCGAGCGCGCCGGACTTCACGGCATCGATTACTGCCTGGAGGTTGGAGCCGGTGCCGGAAACGAGGACAACTATGCGCATGGTCCTAGCTTATGGGGCCGCTCGCGTAGGCTGGAAAACATGAATCCCCCCACGGAATCCGGCAGCGGCCAGTCCGACCGGCAACCGGTCGGCCAGGCAGCACAAGATTCCGCACGGCTGACGCACACCCTGTTCCGGCTGTTCGTCATCGCGGTCCTGGGCTCGTTCTTCGTCTTCCAGCTCGACGTGGGTTACGTGTGGCTGACGGCGCTGCTCACGGTGGCGGGGATCGTGCTGGGCATCGTGGTCCTGGTCCGGGCGGTGAAATACAAGGAATCGCGGCTGGTTCTGTACGGCGCGATATCCGGACTGGTGGTGTCGGCGGTGATGCTGCTGGTGGTCCTGGCCTCGACACTGTTCTTCAACCAGATCCGCGATTACCAGCAGTGCGTCCGCTACGCCCTGACGCAGCAGGCAACCTCGGAATGCAGGACGCAACTGGAGAAGTCCCTGCCGAGGCAGCTGCCCACGCAGCTGCGCTAGCAGCCGAACCCACACTCCGGGCTAGCGGCTGCTGACCGTCTCCAGGTCTGCCTCGCGCAGCTTCTGCTGGCGTTCCAGCCACGGTCCGGCCGCGTAGCCGATCACGACGCCGATCCCGACCTCCGCGGCCACGAACAGTGCCGTGCGCAGCGGGTCGGGCCCGATCTCCGTCAGCCGACCGATGCCGGCCGAACCGCCGGCCAGCCAGGCGAGCCCCGCCGCGAGCAGCCCGGCGACGGAGCCGATCACCGCACCCAGCACCAGGGTGGAGGCGGCGGCGGTAAACCAGCGGGCCCGGATCTTGATGGACAGCCATTCATCGAAGTGGTTTTCGCCTTCGCGCAGGAACCACCAGCCGGCCAGCGCTCCGGCCAGCGCCGGCACCACCAGGGCCACGAAGCCGAAGTCGAGGGAACCGGCCGGCAGCGCGGCGAACACCGGAACGGACGGCAGCGGCCCGACGGCGGTCCCGAGCGGTCCGGCCAGCGACCCGACGCCCAGGGCGAACCCCGCGCCGGAGATCCAGGCCAGGGCAAAGACGACGAGGTTGGGCAGGAAGCCGAGCTGCACGATGGTGAGGACACCGCCGCCCATGGCACCGGCGTCGAGCCCTTCGTAAACGGCGACCACAAGGTTCCAGTGGATGAAGAGGTCAACGGCCAGCAGCGCGGCGGACATCGCCAGGCTCGCCATCAGCGCCACCGAGCCTGCCTTGATGGCCGAGCCCAGGTAGGATCCGGCCCAACGGGAGTGCTGGCTGGTACGGGCCAGCCAGGCCACGGCGTCGACGCCGATCAGCCGGCTCCACGACCCGGCCTCGCGGCGCGCACCCACCACCATGCCGAGCCCGAACGGGACGAGAGGAATGAACGCGGCGGCCCACAGGCTGATGCCGACGTCGGCCGTGCGGCAGACGAAGCCCGTCGCAATCCCGAATCCGGCGTACGCCAGCCAGGAGCCGAGCAGCGCCTGCCAGAGCTGGTCCGTATATGAGGCGCGGGCAAGGCGCCGTCCGGCACGCCAGGCGAGCAGGAACGGGATGAGGGCCAGGCCCAGCGGAATGAGCGAGAGCGTCCCGGATTCCGGCTGCGCGGCGGACCCGGCACCGGCGGTGTCCAGCAGCAGGGGCACGCCGTGGATCAGCAGCCAGGCCTGGCCGGCCAGGCGCGCCAGGACATCGAATCCGTCATGCTGGAATCCGGCCGTGGCCCAGACCATGACGATCGGGGCCACCACCACGAGGGCGGAAATGACGGCGGCCTGGGCGGACTCGAGGGCACCCTGCAGCCACAGGGGCATGGGAAGGCCACGTTGTCCGGTCTGATCAGCGCGCAGTTTCATCGAGATCCATGGTGCCACGGGCCCGGCACCCGGCCGGTTTCCGACAGGCACATTGGCCGGATCCGCCGGATTTGCCGTCGGGGGCCCCCGGCGCTTTTTGCACACCCCGGTCGTAAAATTGTAAATGTCCGCAATCAGTGGTTGGAGGCAGATAATGACTACCGCATCTCCTCATGCGCACGGCGTTCATTTTGGTCGGACAGATGTACAGAACGTCGGCATGGGTGCAGGTATCGTCCTGATCGTCGTGGGCATCTTGGGGTTCATCCCCGGCATCACTACGAATTACAGCGAACTGAGGTTCTTCGGGCCCGATTCCAAGGCCCTGTTCCTGGGCCTGTTCCAGGTGTCGATGTTGCTGAACATCGTTCAGCTCGCGATCGGCGCCACCGGCCTGACCATGTCCCGGACTGCCATGGGCGCCCGGAATTTCCTCATGGGCTCCGGTCTGCTGTACATCGTCCTTAGCATTTACGGTTTCATCGTCGGCGTGGATTCGGCGGCCAACTTCCTGTCGCTGAACACCATGGACACTTGGGCCTTCATGGTGATGGGCGTAGTAATGGCCGGCGCAGGCTGGCTGATGACGAGGCACCTGGAAGAAGACGTAGAGACCCGGTCATCAACCCCCGGGACATAGGGAGCCGCGAATGAGTAACGTTTCATAGTATTCAGAAAATTCGTACTACCTGCTGGTGCAGTGGTTTAGCGGAAACGCGGCGGCTGCACCAGCTTTCTGTGTGGCGTCGGGGGCCGCCCGACGGCGGTACCTCCCGGCACGCCGGAAGGCCGGGACTTTGTGAGTCCCGGCCTTCCGTGATGCCCTGCCGCTGCCGTTGCCGCCGGTGATGATGCGGGTGCCGCGGCGGCTCGTTAGCTTGCTTGTTCCTGAACGCGGGGCGGAACTGTGTCCCACTCCGTTTCGGTGGCACGCATCCAGGGAAAGGGCAGCAGTTCCTTGATCCGGACCTTGCCCACCTCGCCCCCGGCATCGACCAGTACAGATGTCTCGGTTCCGTAAGAACGCAGCAGCTCCCGGCAGAGGCCGCACGGGTTGGTGACCTGGGGGTGTCCCTGCCCGTCCATGCTGACGGCTACCACGGAGTGGATTGCTGGCTCCTGGGCCATGCGGGCATTGGCGAGGGCGCTGGATTCGGCGCACACGTTGATGCGCTTGGCGCCAATGTGCAGTCCGAGATAGATGGCCCCCGATTCACCGCGCATGGCGGCAGCCACCCGGTGGTTCTCGCTGTGGTGGGCGGTGAGCAACAGCGCGCGCGCTGCCTCGTAAAGCTCCACGTCGGAGGCGTCGAGATCAAAGGAGATCACGTTTGCCTGCAAGCCGTTTGTGTCCGGGCGACTGGCGTCCATGAGGGTTCCCACTTTCCGTTCCTGCTTACCGCTGTTCTTGCGTGCCTGTGTTCTGGTCTGGCTGTTTTGGTAACTGGCTGTCTTCGTAACCGGCCGTGGTCGTGGCCGGCTGCGTGCTCTACCGGCCGATGAAGATGCCGTTCTTCTTCCGGGCGAGCAGGTAGAAGACGATGCTGAGCGCCGACAGGACGGCCACGTAAACGGGGAAGATCCAGGAGGCATTCATGGACTGGAGCCAGACCAGGAGGTAGGAGGCCGTGCCACCGAAGAGGGCGACGCCCAGGCCATAGCCGAGCGCGGTGCCGGCGCCGCGGCAACCCTTCGGCATCAGGGAGCTGGTGACCACGTTGTACAGGGTCATGTTCAGGACCAGTACAACCGAGCCGCCGAGGAGGACGGCCGCGAAGCCGGCGATGCCGGGCTTGACGTACATCAGCATCAGGAACACGGACGGAATGGCCAGCGCACGGGTGATCAGGAACCACTTGGACATTGACTTGCCGTCAGCGACCTTGCTGATGATGAGGCTGCCGACAACCAGCACGACGCCGAGGATGGTGGTGAGCGCGAAGACGGCGGTTGCGTCCTCCTTGAAGCCGGTGCGGGCCGCCGTCGGGAGGCCGGTGTTCCAGGCGTAGTTGTAGGCCTGCGCCGCGCCGACGACGAAGGTGATGGCCAGGACGCTGAGCCAGTGCTTGCGCACTCCACCCCAGACGGTCTTGGCGGAGTTGTTCGCCAGTTCTTCCGGCTTCATGGTTTCCGGAAGCGTCCGGCGGAGGTAGACAACGACGAAGCCGAAGGCTGCGCCGACGATGAACGGCACACGCCATCCCCAGTCGGCCATGACGGCCCCACCGAGCATCAGGGACGAGAGGTAGCTGACCAGCGAGGCGAGCAGGATGCCTGCGTTGACGTAGAAGGAGATGATGCCGGCGACAAAGCCCTCGCGTCCCTCGGGGACGAGTTCGACGGCGTGGGCGGTGGACAGCGGAGCTTCGACACCGGTGGAGATGCCCTGAACGATGCGGCAGACCAGCAGGATGACGCCGGCCGCGGGGCCAATCTGGTCATAGGTCGGCGACACGGCAATGATCAGGGTGGTGATCGCCATCATCATGATGGACCAGAGCATTACCCGCCGTCGTCCGATCCTGTCGGCGAAGGTGCCGAGCAGGATGCCGCCCAGCGGACGGAACGCGAAGCCGACGGCAAAGACTGCCAGCGCGCTCAGCGTCGCGGCAACGGGGTCCTGCGACGGGAAGAACTTGGGTCCGATGAAGGCCGACAGTAGGCCGAAGACCATCCAGTCGTACCATTCCAGGGTGTTTCCAAGTCCAAGGCCGAGCAGTCCCCGGCGGACTTCCGGAGATAGCCGGGACTTGCGGCCGGTCTCCAGGTCAGTCTTGACGACAGTGTCAGTCATGATTCCTTTTTCCTTCCCCCGCACTTTCGGGGTGCGTGAGGGTACGGATTGCCGGCGGGCACCCCTGTTGGGGTCGCCGGCAATCGAAACTATCGTTTGGCTTGGTCCGCGGGGCGGGACCGGCTCGCCACATGGGAGGCGAGTTAGCCCAGATAGCTACGCATGCCTCTTCGTAGCGCTTGAATGCAAACGGGCCATCCAGCTCGGCAACAAGGAACTGGTCCCTGGTGACCGGCCAACATCGTGCTCTGCGGATGGCTTGGCAGATGTCACGGCAGCTTTGCTTAAGGAAAAGAACGGGTTCGCGGGTCGGATGCACCTTCCGCCAGAAGGCTGTGCACTCTAACCTGTTTGAAGCGTTCCTGCCCAAAGTGTTGCGGCTCACACAACTATATTGAAGATCTTCACAGAGTCAATGGTTTTCGGAGAAGTCCCGTCCGCCCGCGGCAGGCCGGGCCCAGGCCGGATCACAAAGCCCCACGTCAGGCGCAGATTCAGTCCGGAACCGCAAAAATATTCAGCAAAACCTTGATTCGCTAAAAGTTTTCACTATAGTTATGTGTGTTAGCTCACCAAGAGAGAGTCGGAGCATGACCAACGAAATCGTCACGGGACATTCCCCCGCCGGCACAAGCGTCCTTCTTGCCACCGTCGGCAACAAGGTCCGCAACATGCGCAAGGACAAAGGAATGACCCTCGCGAAGCTCTCGGAAGTCACTGGCCTCAGCCCGGCGATCGTCAGCCAGATCGAACGCGGCCTGGCCAATCCCTCTTTCACCACCTTGGCGCAGCTGGCACACGGCCTGGACATTCCGGTGGGGAAGTTCTTCCTCGGACAGGAGGAAACCAGGTCTCCCGTGGTCCGCAAGGCCGAGCGGCGGAACCTCAAGGGCGTCACCAAGAAGTCCGTAGGTGAAGCAGTCTATGAACTGCTCACCCCGGACCTCAACGGTGCGCTGGAGGCCCAATGGATCGTGAGTCCGCCAGGCCACGACACCAGCGCCACTCCTTTCCGGCACAGCGGCGAGGAATTCGGCATCGTGCTCTCCGGCCGGAAGGACATCTTCCTGGACGGCGAGAAGTACACCCTGGAAGAAGGCGACTCGATCACCTTCTCCTCGGATACGCCCCACTGGTACAAGAACAGCTACGAAGAGGTCTGCGTAGCAATCTGGGTTAACGCACCTCACGCGTGGTGATCCGCCGGCCCTAGCCGCCGTCACCCTCTCTCCGGTCCGGACGCCTCTTTTCTATACCGCGGTGTCCGCCGGAACCCCTCCAACAGCCCGCACCACGGCCCGCAACGGGCCGCGATGCGTCATACCCTCTGCCGGGTCGATTTCGCGGTCAGCGTTGCCGCGTTACTGCCGGGCACCGTCTTCTACGTCACCGGCACCGTTCCAACGGCACCCGTTCCCACGGCACGCCTCTAACGGCACTTCGGCCGAAACAGTAAGGATCCCACATGAACCCGTCCACAGCCATGTCGTCGCTGGAACTCAGCACCACCACGGCGGACCTCACCGCCCCTGTCATCTCCCGCTCCGACGTCCTCGTCGTCGGCGGTGGCCCCGCAGGCGTGGCCGCAGCCGTCACCGCGGCCCGCTCGGGCGCCTCTGTCACGCTGCTGGAACGCTACTCCGCCCTGGGCGGCCTCGCCTCCGGCGGCATGGTCCTCGTGCTCGATGACATGATCAACGGCCAGGAAATCACGGTCACCGGCATCGTCTCCGAGTACGTCGAGCGGCTGCAGAAGCTGGGCCTGGCGATCGTCCCGCCGGCCGATGACCGCAAGACCTCCGAGGAACTGTGGAACAAATGGGGCCGCTACGGCACCTTCGACTTCCACTCCCACACCACCCCCAAACCGGTCTGCTACGCCGCCGCTTTCGACCCGGACGGCTGGAAGCGTGTCTCCAACGACCTCGTCCGCGAGGCCGGCGTCAACCTGCGCCTGCACTCCTGGTTCTCCCGCCCCATCGTGGACAACGGCGTCATGAAGGGCGTCATCTGCGAGACCAAGTCCGGCCCGCAGGCCTTCATGGCCGACATCGTCATCGACACCACCGGCGACATCGACGTCGCCTCCCGGGCCGGCGCCAGCTACGTCAAGGACAGCTACCTCACCACGCTCGTCTTCCGCCTGGGCAACGTGGACACCAACGCCGCGGAGGCCTTCGAACAGGCCAACCCGAAGGAAGCCCGCGCCATCAACCGCAAGATCAAGCGCCTCCTCGGCGGCGCCTGGGAACTGTGGTGGCTCAAGACCCCCATCGACGGCGTCGTCTGGTGCAACGCACCGCACATGACCGGCTTCGACGGCGTCGACCCGGCGGACATGACGGCCGCCGAGTTCGCCGCGCGGGACCGCATCACCGAGGCCGTGGACTATGTCCGCGCCAACCTGCCCGGCTTCGAGAACTGCTACATGCTCGACGTCGCGTCCCAGATGGGCGTGCGCCAGACCCGCCTGCTCGAAGGCGAGTACGTCATGACGAAGGAAGATGTCACTTCCCGCCGCCACTTCGCCGACACCGTGGCCCGCGGCCGCGACTACTACTACCCGTTCCGCTCGCTGCTGCCCAAGGAAGTTGACCAGCTGCTCGTCGCCGGCCGGCACTACTCCGCCACCCCCGAGGCCCAGAAGATGTCCCGCGAGATCCCGCCCTGCATGGCCATGGGCCAGGCAGTCGGCGTCGCCGCCGCGCTGGCGATCCAGAACGGCACCCTCGTCCGCGACGTCTCCGCCCTGGACATCCAGCAGGGCATGCGCCGGCACGGCGCCGACCCGGGCGACGTCCCGTCGTCGAACGCCACCCTTGACGTGGACGCGGTGGTGGGGGCATGAGCACCGTCATCGACGACCTGTTCTCAGGCGCAACAGCAGAAGGCACGACGGCGGCAACCGCCGCCGCTGAGGCCGGCACCCCGCTCCCGCTTGATGGAATCAAGATCGTGGACTTCACCCAGGTGTTCATGGGCCCGTCCTGCACCCAGCTGCTGGGCGACTACGGCGCGGACATCATCAAGGTGGAACGCCCCGGCGCCGGGGACATCTCCCGCAACTCGTTCCCGGACAAGGACGGCCAGGACAACCCGATCTTCCTGTCCATCAACCGGAACAAACGCAGCATCTCCGTGGACACCCGCACCGATGAGGGCAAAGCCGTGCTCCGCCGGCTGCTCGCCGACGCGGACGTCGTGGTCAGCAACTTCCGCTCCGGCGTCATGGAGCGGATGGGCTTCGGCTACGAGGAGCTCAAGGAGCAGAACCCGGGCATCATCTGGGCCTCCGGCACCGGCTTCGGCCCCGAGGGCCCCTACTCGCACAAGGGCGGCCAGGACGCGATCGCCCAGGCCTACTCCGGTGTCATGTGGCGGCGCGAGTCCGATGACATGAAACCGGCCATCTACCCCACCACGCTGTGCGACTACATCACGGGCATGCACCTCATGCAGGGCATCCTGCTGGCACTGCGCACCCGCGAGTCCGCCGGCGTCGGGCAGAAGGTGGAGGTGACCATGTACGACTCCATGCTGCACCTGCAGATGCAGGAGGCCTGCATGCAGCTCAACCGCGGCTACGAGGTCAACTGGGGCGCCATGCCGCTCAGCGGCGTCTTTGAAACCACCGACGGCGCCGTCTGCATGGTGGGCGGCTTCACCCCGGATCCGCTGCTGCGCATTTCCGAGGCCCTGGGCCTGGACGAGGACCTCACGCTGCGGCCCGAGTTCGCCAACCTCGAACAGCAGTTCAAGCACAAGCCGGCACTGCAGGCGATCTTCCGCGAGCGCATGGCCACCAACACCACCGAATACTGGACCACCCGGCTCGAAGACCAGGGGCTGCTCAACGCCCCGGTCCACACCCTGGAGCAGACCCTGGCCGATGCGCAGACACACGCCAACAACATGATCGTCGAGGCCGAACACCCCGGCGTCGGCACCGTGAAGATGCTCAACGCACCCATCCGGCTCTCCGCCACCCCGCCCACCATCCGCCGGGTGGCCCCGCGCCTCGGCGAACACAACGTCGAGGTGCTGCTGGAGAACGGCTTCGACGCCGAGACCATCGAGCGCCTGCAGCAGCTGGGGGTCCTTCGGTGACCGCCGTTTCAGAGGCCGGGACGACCGCGTCAGTTCCCACCGCCGTTGACCAGGTCACCCTGACCATCGAGAACCACGTCGCCACCGTGGTCATCGACCGCCAGCACGTGCTCAACGCCGTCGACGGCGGCGCGCAGGCCCGGCTCAACGAGATCTGGGACCAGCTCGAAGCCGATCCGGATGTCCGCGCCGTGGTCATCACCGGCGCCGGGACCCGGGCCTTCTGCGTCGGCGCGGACATGTCCGCCTCCGCCGTGGACAAGACCGGGCTCGAATACTGGGCGGGCCTGGACCCGAACGGGTTCGGCGGGCTCAGCCTGCGCACCACGCTGGACATCCCGGTGATCGCCCGGGTCAACGGTTATGCGCTCGGCGGCGGCATGGAGATCGTGCTCGGCGCGGACATCGTGATCGCCGCGGACACGGCCCGCTTCGGGCTGACGGAACCGCGCGTCGGGCGTCTGGCGCTCGACGGCGGCATCCACCAGCTGGTGCGCCGGATCCCGTACACCCAGGCAATGGGCATGCTCCTGACCGGGCGGAAGGCCGAGGCCACAGAGATGCAGTCCATGGGCCTGGTCAATGAGGTGGTCCCCGCGGACCAGCTCGACGCCGCGGTACAGCGCTGGGTGGACCAGATCCTCGCCTGCGCCCCCACCTCGGTCCGGGCGGTCAAGCAGATGGTCACGCAGACCGCGCACCTGACCGCCGCCGAGGCCCGTGGCCTCCGGCTCCCCGCCCTCATGGCGGCGCTGGACAGCGAAGACTCCGCCGAGGGCGTCCGCGCCTTCCAGGAGAAGCGCCCGCCGCACTGGCCGGGACGCTAGCCGTTCCACGGCCCGAAGATTCAGCCGCTCGAAGAACAACAAGAGCTTAGAAGGAGAAACCAATGCGGGAGTCACTGACACCCGGCGTGTGGGGCGTCGTCGCCACACCGTTCCAGGGCAGCACCCTGGATGTCGACACGGACAGCCTGGCCGGGCTCGTGAGCTACTACGAGTCGATCGGCGCCACGGGACTCACGGTCCTGGGCGTGTTCGGCGAGGCCGCGGCCCTGACGGCGGCCGAGCGCAGCCTGGTCCTGGAAGTGGTCGTGGAGGAAACGCGCCTGCCCCTCGTGGTGGGGGTGACTTCCCTCTTCACCGGCACGGCCGTCGATGAAATCCGTTCCATCCAGGCCGCCACCGGGGACAGGCTGTCGGCCGTCATGGTCCAGGCCAACTCGGCCAGCCCCGGGGTGGTCATCGCGCACCTGAACGCCATCCACCAGTCCACCGGCGCCAACGTCGTGTTGCAGGACTACCCGCTGGCCAGCGGCGTCCACATCAGCACCGAGGCGCTCATTTCCGTGGTGCAGGCCTGCGGCTTCGTCACCGCGGTCAAGGCCGAGGCCCCGCCCACGTCCGTGGCGATCGGGCACCTCACCGCGGCCCTCGACGTCTCTGTCTTCGGCGGCCTCGGCGGCCAGGGGCTGCTGGATGAGCTCATGGCTGGCGCCGCGGGGGCGATGACCGGTTTCTCCTACCCGGAAGCGCTCATCGCCTGCGTGCGGGCCTGGCAGAAAGACGGCTACGGGGCCGCCCGCGATGCCCTGCTGCCATACCTGCCGCTGATCAACTTCGAGCAGCAGGCGAAAATCGCGCTGGCCATCCGCAAGGAATGCCTGCACCAGCGCGGACTCATTGCCGACGCCGGCGTCCGGGCACCGGCCGCGCCGTTCCCGGAGGCGCTCCGGACCGGGCTGCGCACGCACCTGGCCGAGGCCGCAAAGGCCCTCGGCCCGAACCCGGCCGCAGTGCTGACCACGGCGGGGAGGAACTGATGGATTTCGGAATCAGCGGAAAGACCGCCTTTGTGGCCGCCTCGACCGGCGGCCTGGGCCTCGCCATCGCCCGGGCCCTCGCCGCCGAAGGCGTCCGGGTGGCCATCACCGGCCGGCGCGAAGTCCGCGCCAAGGAGATCGTGGCCGAACTGACGGACGCCTACGGACCGGGCGCCGTCGCCATCGAAGCGGACCTCAGCACCGCCGAGGGCGTGGCCGCCGCCGTCGAACAGGCAGTCGCGGAACTCGGGCCCATCGACATCCTGGTCCTCAACGGTCCCGGGCCGAAGCCCGGCGCGGCCGCCACGCTCGGCGCGGACGACATCGCCGCGGCGTTCGAACAACTCGTCAAACCGCACCACGCCCTGGTCTCGCACATCCTGCCGGGCATGCGGGAACGGCGCTGGGGCCGGATCCTGGCCGTCGGCTCGAGCGGCGTCGTGGCACCGCTGCCGAACCTGGCCGTGTCCAACACCGGCCGCGCGGCACTGGCCGGCTATCTCAAGACCCTCGCCGCCGAGGTGGCGCTGGACGCCGTCACGGTCAACATGCTCCTTCCCGGACGCATCGCCACGGACCGGGTCGCGGAACTGGACCAGGCCGCCGCCAAACGGCGCGGCACCACGCCCGAGGAAATCCAGCTCGAATCCCGCAAGACCATCCCCGCCCGGCGCTACGGCGAACCCGAGGAATTCGGCGCCGCCGCGGCGTTCCTCTGCAGCGCGCCGGCCTCCTACATCACCGGCGTGGCACTGCGCTGCGACGGCGGCCTGATCCGCGGGCTCTAGCCACAGGCGCTGAACACCCAGCACACACCCTGCTCCGACTCTCACGAAGGACCACTATGACTTCCACCGACACAGACACCTCAACCGCAACAGCCCGGGACCTCCTCACCGCCCGGCACCTGATCAACGGCGAATGGCTCGGCGGGGCGGACACCGAGCGGATGAACCCGGCCCGCCCGGGCGAACTCGCCGCCCTCTCCCCCAGCGGCACCGCAGCCGACGTCGACGCCGCCATCACCGCCGCCGCCGCCGCGCAGCCGGCCTGGGCAGCACTGCCCGCCCCGTCCCGCGGCGCCATCCTGATGGCCGCCGGCAACCTGCTCCTGGAGCGCCAGGCCGCCATCGCCGAGGACCTTGTCCGTGAAGAGGGAAAGACCCTCGCCGAGGCCAAGGGCGAGGTCAAGCGCGCCTCCGACGTGCTGCGCTTCTTCGGGTCCCTCGGCTGGGCCGCCACCGGCGAGGTGCTGCCCAGCGGCCTGCCGGACACCACCATCACCACCCGCCGCGAGGCTCTCGGCGTCGTCGGGCTCATCACGCCGTGGAACTTCCCCATCGCCATCCCGGCCTGGAAGTCCGCGCCGGCGCTGATCAGCGGCAACGCCGTGGTCATCAAGCCGGCCGAGCTCACGCCGCTCTCCGCCACGCACCTGGCCCGCGCCCTGCAGGACGCCGGGCTGCCCGCCGGCGTGTTCAACGTGGTCCACGGCAAGGGCCGCGTGGTGGGCGACGCCCTGGCCCGCGATCCCCGCATCGCCGGGTTGTCCTTCACCGGCTCCACCAACGTCGGGCTCGGGTTGCAGGAGATCCTCAACGCCCGCCGCGCCCGGGTCCAGCTGGAAATGGGCGGCAAGAACGGCGTGCTGGTCCTGGACGACGCCGATCCCCGCAAGGCTGCCCAGGTGGTGGCGGCCGGCGCGTTCGGCCTCACCGGCCAGGCCTGCACCGCCACGTCCCGCGTCTACGTCACGCTTGGCATCCGCGAGGAATTCCTGGCGGCCCTCACCGAGGAAGCCGCGCAGTACACCGCCGGCGACGGCCTCGAAGCCGCAAAGATGGGCGCCGTGGTGAGCAGCCAGCAGTTCGAACAGAACCAGGCCGCCGTGCGCACCGCCGTCGAACGCGGCGCCACGCTGCTGCACGGCGAGTACGACGGCGGCACGGACAACGGCTTCCTCTTCCCGGCCGCCATCCTCACGGACCTGCCCTTCGACGACGCCGCCGTGACCGAAGAGATCTTCGGACCCGTCGTGGCTGTCCTCGAGGTCCCGGACTACGAGGCCGGGCTCGCCGCGATCAACGACTCCCGCTACGGCCTGACCGCCGGCATCTGCACCGACTCCCTGGCGCTCTCCACGGACTTCGCCGCCCGCGCCCAGGCCGGGGTCATCAAGGTCAACCGTCCGACGGCGGGCCTGGACCTGAACGTGCCGTTCGGCGGCGTCAAGGACTCCTCCACCAACACGTTCCGCGAACAGGGGAAGTCCGCGCTGGACTTCTTCACGTGGGGCAAGACCGTCTACACAGGTGTGTAGCCAGCCATGACGTACGTGATCGCCCAGCCCTGTGTGGATGTCAAGGACAAGGCCTGCATCGACGAATGCCCGGTGGACTGCATCTATGAGGGTGAACGCTCGCTCTACATCCACCCGTCCGAATGCGTGGACTGCGGCGCCTGCGATCCCGTCTGCCCGGTCGAGGCGATCTACTACTCGGACGATGTCCCGGACGAGTGGGCCGACTACGTGCGCGCCAACGTGGAGTTCTTCGAGGAACTGGGGTCGCCGCAGGGCGCCTCAGCCCTCGGAAACCTGCACCGCGACCACCCTGTGGTGGCGCGTGCGCCTCTAGGCGCACGCGCCGTCGGCTGAGCCCGTGACTGAACTGGTTGATGACCGGGGACAACCGCTCCCTACCCGTCCCTTTTCTCCCGTTGGAACGCCCTCACTGCTTCGCTCACAGTTGGGTAGAAATGTTCGGGAGAGAAGCGGGCGCCCATGCCGTACTGCAACAATCTGTCTTTGACCGGGTCTTTGAGCTCGGCGAACACCAGGTCCACGCCGTGCCGGTCCAGCCATTCGTCAAGCTGCACCAACTCGTCCAGTGCAGTCGTGTCGATTCCCGTCACTGGTTCTGCCGCCAGCACCACGCGTTCTATGCCGTCCCCCGCCTGGTCCAGTTCGTTGCGCACGAAGGACCCCAGCAAGGCGCCGTTGCCGAAGAACAGCGGTGCGTCGAAGCGCAGGATCAACAGGCCGGGGATGCGTTCCCCTTCCGGATGACGGCTCACGTCGTGGTATCCCGGTACCCCGGGCACGTCCACCAGTTCAGCACGGTAGGGGTCCCAGGCCTGCCGTAGGAAGTCCAGAATTGCCAAGCCGATGGCAACGGCGATGCCCGGGAGGACGCCCAGTATGGTCACCCCCAGGAAGGCCGCGAGCATCACCAACGATTCACTGCGGCTCATGCCGATGAGCCGTCGCACACCGGCCGGGTCGGCTATTGCGGCGGCGGCGGCGATGACAATGGCGGCAAGGGTTGTGGCCGGCAGGAACTCGGTGACGCCGGGCGCCACGAGCATGAAGCCGAGCACCAGGACGGCGCCTACGGCCCCCGTGAGCTGGGATTTCGCCCCGGACTCGACTGCCACCGGCGTGCGGGACGTGCTGGCCGACACCGGGAAGCCACCGAGCAGCCCGGTGGCAGCGTTCGCCGCGCCCAAGGCTGCCATTTCGTGGTTGCCGGATACCCTGCCGCCCTCTGCGGCCGCCAGGGATTGGGCCAGGGTTCCGGTATCAACGAAGACGATGAGGGCGATTGCGGCGGCAGCGGGCAGCAGTGTCAGGACGTCGGCCCAGCCAATTCCGCCCAGGGCCGGTGCAGGGAGCCCCTGCGGGAGGGCACCTGTGACCGTCAAACGCTCTTCGAGTCCCAGCACGGCCACGGCGAGGCAGGACACTACCACCGCAATGAGCACGCCCGGAACCTTCCATTTCAGCCGGCGGGGAACCCAGATAAGCGCCAGCGAGACCAAGCCGAGCAGTAGTGCCGTCAAATTGGTCTCGCCGGCAAGCACCTTCGGCGCGGCGGCTATGAGTTTTTCCCAGGGTGTACCGCCTTCCACGGAGATCCCCAGGAGGGTGGGAAGCTGGGACACGGCCACCAGCAAGGCGATGCCGTTGAGATAGCCGAGCCGGATGGGCTTCGACAGCAGTCCAGTGACGATTCCCAACCTCAGCACTGAGCCGAGCAGCAAGATGCCGCCAATCAGTATGGCGAGGAGACCGGCCAGGGCCACGGATTTCTGCTCGTTATCCGCGGCCAAGGGAATCAAGGCTGCCACGATCATCGGAGCGAGCGCGGAATCCGGGCCCAGCACCAGCACACGCGATGGCCCGACTGCCGCGTAGACAAGCAGGGGCACTACCGTCGCGTACAGGCCGGTCACCGGTGGAAGGCCGGCGGCCTGGGCGTACGCCATGCCAGCGGGGACCAAGATCGCGAAGAGCGCGGCGCCGGCCACCACGTCGTGGCGAAGCCACTCGATCCTGTAGCCACGCAGGGCCGGCGGGACCGCCCAGAATGCAGTCCTTCCGGATCGGCGCATCTTCTGATCATGTCCCATCACGCCCCTGCTCGCCATCCATCATCGGGCGACCCCCGCCTTGCGCAGAGAACTGTGAGCAGCCGGTTTGACTCTGGCGAATACTGACCCGGATGGGCCGTCAATCAGCTCGATCGCATGGCCGCGATTCACAGGCTAATCGGGCCGATCCTGGTGTCAGTCTTTCTTCAGTTTCTGGGCGAGCATTACGAGGATTCCGCTGGGGCCGCGGAGATACGTGAGTTTGTAGTCGTCACCGTAGGTCGCCACACCACGGAGCGGGCGGCATCCGTGCTTCGCAGCTATCTCAAGGGCCTTGTCGATGTCGTCAACCGAGAAGGCCACGCGGTGCATTCCGATGTCGTTGGGACGGGTTGGGTTCGACTCGATCGCTTGAGGGTGGATGTACTCGAAGAGCTCAAGTCGGCCATGACCGTCCGGGGTCTGGAGCATCGCAATCTTGGCGTGGTTGCCATCAAGTCCGACGGCAGTGTCGGTCCACTCGCCGCTGACCGTGTCACGGCCGACGACCGTGAGACCGAGATCGGTGAAAAAGGCGATTGTAGCTTCGAGGTCACGAACCGCAATACCGACGTTTTCAAGTTTGATGGCCATGCGTCGAAGCTACCAAGACGGGGCGAATAGCTCCAGTGCCGGGCCGGGACTATACAGATGGTCGAAGGCTTTGAGCCCGCTGCGCCGGTTGCCCGCGATCTCGGAATGTCGCAAGCAACGTCGAATCCATACCCGTGACTTATGGCTCTGGTCGACTGATGTCTGCCTGAGGACCATCACAAGCATTAGGACTGTGCCTGGCTGGGGGCATTCTCCTGCCCTGACTGCACTCCCGACCTGCAAGAAGGACCCTCATGCCGATGGTCTGGATCCGCGCAAAATCCCGCCGGCTCACGGCCGCAATCCTCGCCGTCGTGCTTACGGCCGCCCTCGGCGGCTGCGTCCCCGGGCCGAAACCGCCGGCGCCGGTGTCGCCCGATTCCGGCTACCGGGCCGTGCTCGAACAGTTCGGCAGGAGATTGCTCGACGACGGCGCCCCGGCCGTCCTCATCCAGGTCCGTGTGGGCGGGGACGAGTGGTCCGCGGCCTACGGGGTCCGAAACCTGAACAGCCCGTCCCGGGCCGAGATAACGGACCCTGTGCACATCGGCGGGGTCACCAAGTCCATGGTGGCCGTCTGCGTGCTCAAACTGGCCGAGGAGGGCCGGCTGGAACTGGATGCGCCGGTCAGCACCTACCTGCCGGAGTTCAACAAGGTGATGCACCCGCCGGGACCGGTCACCGTCCGCCAGCTGCTGCAGCACCGCTCCGGCATGCCGTCGGTGGACGGGCCGTTGTTCGATCCGGCCACGGTGCGCGAAGCCCTGACCACCAAGGTGAGCCTGGCGGATCTGCTGGCCATGGCGGGGCGGATCTCCTGGCAGGCGAAGCTGGCCCAGGGATTTGAATACTCCAACTCGAATTACATTGCCCTGGCGCTGATCGTCGAGCGCCTCAGCGGCCGGCGGATCGGCGAGGTGATCAGCACCGACATCATCGAGCCGCTGGGCCTGAGCGAGACCTTGATGACGGCGGCCGGGCCGGCGCCGTCGTCCATGGTCCACGGCTACATCGCGCTGGACCGCAAACAACTGGACGTCACCTATCCGGCCGCCCAGATCGACAACGCCGCCGGCGGCATGGTGTCCTCCGTGGCGGACGTGAATACGTTCTACCGGGCGCTGCTGCAGAACAAGCTGCTCAAGCCGGCCACGATCACGCAAATGGAGAGCCCGCTCTACGCCAGGTACGGACTCGGCGTGGTCCGCTGGAACGATTTGTGCACCAACGACTTCTACTACGGCCATCCCGGCGACGTGCCCGGCTACGGCACCATCACCATGACCAGCGCGGACGGAACCCGGCAGCTCACCATGGCCGTGGCCTACCCGCCGGAACCGCTCCCACGCGGGGACACCCACATTCTGCACCAGATGGAGTCCATCGCGGAGGACACCCTCAACGCCACGTGCATGACCGGGCCGACCGGGCCGCTCAACAATGCCGCAGGCAGTCCGGGCACTGCGACAATGGGCAGATGACAGCAATCATCCTCGTCTGGAACCCCGACGAATGGAACGATTGGACCTACCCGGCCGTGCTGGAAGAGGTCGCCGAAACAGGCCGGCACCTGGCCAGCTGGGACGTCGGGACGTCTCTCGACAGCGACGCCGGCAGCGCCGCCGGCACGGACGCGTGGCTGGTGCTCCAGGGCCGCCACGGACGCGGCTTGATCGGCCACGGCGTTATCGTCTCGGAACGGCCGGCTCTCCGCGCCCAGGCACGGGACTCCGCGAGCGCCCCCGCGCGGGCCGCCGCCCGGGTCGGCGCACAGCCCGGCGCATCCCCGCTCTACCTCCAGGTGGACTTCGACGCCCTTCTGCCCGCCGGCGACCAGGTCCCGACCGGGGTCCTCGCCGAGGCCGTGCCCGGCATCGACTGGGAAGCCCTTCACGGCCCCGCGCTGGCCGTCGAGCCCGCCGTCGAGCCCCTGCTCCGCGGCCTCTGGGGTGAGTTTGGACCGTTGCCGGCTGACCCCACCCAGCCCGTGCCCGGCACCGTCCCGGCGGCGGCGGTCACTCGGGTCGAGGTGAACAAGTACGAACACAGTCCGGACGCCCGGCGGGTCTGCGTCGCCCACCACGGGACCAGCTGCGCCGCGTGCGGATTCTCGTTTGAAATCGCCTACGGCGAGATCGGCAAGGACTTCATCCCGGTCCACCATCTGGTCCCGGTGTCACAGCTGGGCAGCGGGTATGAACTTGACCCCATCACAGACCTCGTCCCGCTCTGCGCCAACTGCCACGCCATGGCGCACCACGGGGTACGGACGCCGCGCAGCGTCGCGGAGCTGCGCCGGATCATGGCCGCCGCCGGGTTCCTGACCGGACAGTCCGTGACCCCGCAGCAGCTCCAGGCCCAGCAGGACGCCCGGCGGATCCTGGAACAGCACTAACAGCCCTAACAGCCGCGACAGCAGCAGCCGGCTCAGGCGGACCACACCTCGCGGAACTTGCCGCGGCGGTCCGGCCGGGGCGGCTCATCGCTAAAGCGGACGTCGACGCCGGCGGCGCCCTGGGCCGCGAAGAACGCACCCAGGCGCTCCCCCACTGCCGTCCGCACGGCCGTCGTCGCGGCATCCGGCCAGAGCTCGAGCCGCACGGTGAGCGAGCGCGGCCCGGTGCGGATCGCCTGGAACCGGCGGACGCCGGCGGTCTCCTCGATCACCGTGCCCAGCGCCAACGGCAACACGGTGACCACTTTGCCGGCCGGCACTGCCCCGTCCGAAATTGCCCCGTCGGCGGCAGCGAAGCTCAGCACGCCGCCGCTGCGGCCCTCGACCCGCAGCGTGGGAGACGGGCTGCCACAGGCGCACGGGCCGGCAGCCAGCTGCACCCGGTCGCCCAGGTTGTACCGGATGAGCGGCTGGACCCGGTTGGCCAGGTTGGTGACCAGCACCGTGTGGGAGAGTTCGCCGGGCGGGACGGGCAGGAAGGCGTCGTCCACCGGCTCCACGATGTTCCAGTCCGCGTTGACGTGCAGCAGCCCCTGGCGGCAGCGGCTGGTCAGGGCGAGCGCCTCCGAGGCAAGGTATCGCTCAGTGACCCGGCAGCCGAGGGCCGCCTCGATCCCGGCCGCGGCGTGGGCTGCCAGGCTCTCCCCGGACGCGACCGCCAGGAGCGGATGAATCCGTAGCCGTCCCGCCTTCTGTTCGACGGCCAGTTGCGCCATGGCGCTCGGATACCCGTAAAGCACGGTCGGCTGGAAGTCGTTGAGGTCCGCCACGAGGTCCGGGAGCGGCCGGAGCACGGAGAATACGCGCACGCGGCGGGCGATGCGGGGGCTGTGCCGCCGCGCGGATTCGGTCAGCACGACGCCGGCAAAGTGGTCCCCGTCCGCGATCAGCGCCGCGGCCCGCAGCCCCCGGTGCAGGAAAGCCCGCGCCTCCTTGGCCGCCATCAGGGTCCGCCGTTCGCGGATCGGGCCCAGGAGACTGGCCACCAGCTGCGAGGCCCGGTCATGGACCAGGACCGCGGGTTCACCGGTGGATCCCGACGTCGTCACCACGAGGTACTGTCCGCGGTAGAGGCCGCCGATCCGCGACGGGTCATCGAGCAGGTCGTGCTTCAGCCCGGCGAGCGTGATGTGGGGATCGGTCACCCAGTCATCGAAGTTCTCCATGAGCTCGCGCTTGCCCACCGGAGGCAGCTCCCCTAAATACCTGCCCAGCTCCGTGGCCCGGTCCGTGCCGGTGTCCGAAACCCTGTCCGCGACCATGTCCGGGACGTCCCGGTACAGCCTGCGGTAGAAGGGCGAGGAGGACCGTGCGCACTCAACCAGCGCGGCGAGCCGGTCGCGTTGCCGGCGGTCGATCTCATCCTGGCTCGCCCGACCGGCCCGCCAGATGTCCCACGCGATCCCGGCCGTCCGTGTCATCCCGAGAGGAGAGCCGCGCATCACCCATCACCCCTTCACGGGTCCGGCACCCCTGGCGTCCGCCCTTCCCGCTCGTCCCTGCAGGCACGCTCGTCCGCCCTTCCACGCCCGCACGCTCTCCCACGCTGGCACGGCGGCGAAGACTCCCAACAGGGGCTTTAGGCACCGGCGGGACTTGGGCATATGCCCGGACACCGTCGAATTGCTGGACTTCCCGGCCGGAAGCACCACAGACTGTGTACAACAGCTGGCTGGGCGGGGTGGGAATTTCTGCCTCCAGGCCGGCCGGGGACTACCAGCAGCATCGTTTGGGGCTTTGCTTAATACCTTTTTCCACCGCCGTGAAAGGACCTGGTTATGCCGGACTTGTCATTTTTGTATCCGCTCATTTCGATCATCCTGGGGGCGGTCGCCGTCGTCGGCGTCATCTGGGTGGCAACAAAACTGATGTGGAAGGTGGCGGAACCGAACGAGGCCCTCATCATCTCCGGGCTGACGCGCGGCACGCTGGAAACCCGTGAAGGGATGGACTTCAAGATCGTCACGGGCAAGGGGGCCCTGGTGCTGCCGGGCCTGCAGACGGTGCGGCCGCTGTCCCTGACGCTGAATGAAACCGAACTCAAGGTCTCCTGCGTCACCTCCCAGGGCATCCAGGTGATTGTCGACGGCGTGGTCATCTACAAGATCGGCGACGCCCCGCCGTTCATTGCCAACGCCGCGCGGCGCTTCCTGGGCCAGCAGCCCAAGATGGAAAGCCAGGTATACAACGTCTTTGAAGGCCACCTGCGCTCGATCATCGGCAGCATGACGGTCGAGGAAATCATCCGCGAGCGCGACAAGCTGGCCTCCCAGGTCCGCAGCGCCAGCGGCGTCGAAATGGAGAAGCTGGGGCTCGTGGTCGATTCGCTGCAGATCAAGGACCTCCAGGACCCCACGGGCTACATCCAGAACATCGCCAAGCCGCACATCGCCATGGTCAAGATGGAGGCCCGCATCGCAGAGGCCACCCGGAACCGCGAGGCGGCGGAAAAGGAAGCGGAGGCCGAGGCCTTGATTGCCGACGCCCGGAGCCTGTCCGCGATCCGGCAGTCCGAGGCGCAGGCCAACGCCGAGCGCGCCAAGGCGAACGCGGCCCAGGCCGGGCCGCTGGCCGACGCGACGGCCCGCCAGCAGGTGGTGGTCCAGGAAACCGAGGTGGCCAAGCTCGAGGCCGACCGGGAGGAACAGAAACTGCAGACCACCGTCCGCAAGCCCGCCGACGCGAGGGCGTACGCCAAGCGCACCGACGCGGAAGGCCAGAAATCGGCGGACATCAGCGCGGCCGAGGCGCTGGCCCGGCGCACCGAGCTCGAGGCCCAGGCCAACGCCCGGCGGACCGAGGTGCAGGCGCAGGCGAACGCGACGGCGGCAGCAGCAGCGGCTGGGGCCACCAAGGTCACCGGCGAGGCCGAGGCCGCCGCCACGAAGGCCCGCGGCGATGCCGCCGCCTCCGCCATCAAGGCCAAGGCACTGGCCGAGGCAGAGGGCATCAAGGCCCGCGCCGAAGCACTGGGCACCAACCAGGACGCCGTCATCTCCCAGCAGCTCGCCGAGAACATGCCGGCGATCGTGGCGGCGGCGGCCGAACCGTTCGCGCACGTCGGCCAGATGACCGTCCTCAACGGCGGCGAAGGGGTCAACCGGATGATCGGGGGTATTTTGGCACAGGTGGGCGACTACCTCCCGGCGCTCTCCACGGCGCTCAAAAACACCCGGGATGGCGGGAAACGGCCTGCGAAGGCGCCTGAGGCGTAGGGGCGGGAATGCGCGCGGGGAACCGGAGGATCTGATGTACTGGGATTCTGATGTGCTGGGGTTCTGATGCATAAGGATGTTGACCGGAGCCTGACCGGAAAGATCGGCCGGGTCACCGGACGGATCGGTCCGGGCACCATCGGCGAGGTCATGCTGCCGGTCCGCGGCGGAACCAGTGCGTTCCACGCGCACCCCTTCGATAAGACCAGCGTTTTCGCCGTGGGCGAGCAGGTACTGGTCATCTATTTTGAGCCGCCGCAGACGGTGTTTGTGGACGAACTTCCGGATGTCCTCAAGGCCGATTGACCCTCTGGACGGTAGGAGGCGACGGGCGTATTCTGAAGTTCCGTAGCCTCTGGAGGTATTTCTGATGGAAGGCAATAAGCGTGCGCGTTGCGGTCCGGTTTCCGGCATCCGTGCCCGCTTCCCGGTCGGCAACTGGCCCGACCCGCTGTAGCCCGACTTTCGTCATGCCATCCGGCACCTCTGCTTGGTGGGGTTTGCGCCGTGGACGCATGGCCGCGCTGAACTGCGCCCACTTGAGGGTGCCCGACTAGTTCCCGGCAACCGCCCGCCTTTCTGCGCGCCCTGTGGCGTTCCCTCCTGAGTTCGCCCGCCTGTTAACCCACTCTTCCCCTCCCGGCCACGCCTGCTCCGCCGCGCCGCAACCCGCCGCCCGCACCGTGGAGGGGTGAGGATCGCAATCGTCGCCGAATCATTCCTGCCGCTCATGAACGGGGTCACCCACTCCATCCTGCGCGTGCTGGAGCATCTGCAGGAGCGCGGGGACGAGGTGCTGGTGATCGCGCCGTCCACGCAGGATACGGATGCACCGGACGAGGTCTATGGCGCCCGCGTCCTCCGGCTCCCCTCGCTCCCGCTGGCCGGCTACGCGAATCTGCGGGTGGCGATGGGCGGTGTGTATCGGGTCAAGCGAATCCTTGCCGACTACGCGCCCGACGTCGTGCACCTCGCGTCCCCGTTCGTGCTCGGCTGGCGGGCAGCGCAGGCCGCCCACCAGCTCGGAATTCCCACGGTCGCCATTTACCAGACCGAGGTGCCCGGCTATGCGGGGCGTTACGGCGTCCACTTCCTGGAGAACTGGGCCTGGAACCGGGTGGACCAGATCCACCTGCTGGCCTCGCGCACCCTGGTTCCTTCGACTTTCGCGCTCAACCAGCTCCGCGGCCGCGGCATTCCGCGCGTGGACATGTGGCGGCGCGGCGTGGACACCCAGCGGTTCAACCCAGCGAAGCGCGACGCCGGCTGGCGGGCTTCCGTCGCGCCCGGCGGCGAGCGCATCATCGGCTACGTGGGCCGGCTGGCGGCCGAGAAGCAGGTGGAGGATTTGGCGGTGCTGGCGGATGTTCCCGGGACCCGGCTGGTGATCATTGGCGACGGGCCCCAGCGGCCCGCCCTGGAAGCTGCCCTGCCGCAGGCGGTCTTCACCGGTTTCCTCGGCGGCGACCACCTCGCCCGGGCAGTGGCCTCGTTCGATCTCTTCGTCCATCCCGGCGAGTTCGAGACCTTTTGCCAGACCATCCAGGAGGCCATGGCGTCCAGGGTGCCGGTGGTGGCCACGGGCCGCGGCGGCCCGCTGGACCTCGTGGAGAACTCGCGGACAGGCTGGCTGTACGAACCCGGCGACCTCGCCGGGTTCCGTGCCCGGGTGATGGACCTGATGGGCGACGACGCCAAGCGCCGAGCGTTCGCCGCGGCCGCGCACGCCTCGGTCCAGGGCCGGACGTGGTCCGTGCTCGGCGCCGAACTCGTTGGCCACTACAAGGCCGTGATCGGCGACTCCCAGGTGGGGGCGGCCATCGCTGACCTCGAGGGCGTGCCGCTGCCCGGGTAGCAGGGCTGGTGCCCGGGTAGCAGGGCTCGTGTCAGCGAGGCCGGGCCGGGTGCACTTGCGCAGCCGGCGCGTTCGACACCTTTGGTTGCGGCATGATGGCCATCACGCCCGGGAAGCCCGCACCGCATATGATTCAGTCAGCGCAGTGCGCCCTGCTTTTCGCAAGGTGCCCGCTATCCGTATTCATCGCCGGGGGGCTGTTAGACATCGTGGAAGCTGGTTTCGCACAACAACTGCTGGAGTACAGCCCGGATGCACTTTTGCTGGTCGCCCAGGACGGAGCCATCTCCTTCCTCAATGCGGCCGCGGAACGGCTCTTCGGCTACCCCCGGGCGCAGCTCCTCGGCGCGGACCACAGCATGCTCCTGGCCGAGGCCTCGCGGGAGGAATTCCACGGCGTCCTGGCCGGGCTGGCCAAGGCCACAAGCCCCGGCACCCCGTCCGCTGGCTCCCCGTTCGCAGGCTCGGGCCGCCGCTCCGACGGCACGGAACTCCCGGTCGAAATCACGTGCTCGCTGGTCCCCGCCCCGGCCGGAGCAGCCGACGCCGGAACGTCCGTGGCCCTCTCCATCCGCGGCGCCGCAGGCCGGAACCCGGGCGCCGACAGCGCCGGGCGCACCCTCAGCGGCGACTTTGGCCGCCGTCGTACTTCTGGTGCAGCGGGAGCTTCACTTTCCGGAGGTCCAGCGGCCGCCGCTCCTGCGGCGTTTGCCGAGCACGACGACGAACTCAAGGCGGGCTCGCTCCGCGACCCCTTGACGGCGCTGCCCAACGGCCCCCTCTTCAACGAGCGGCTCGCCGCGGCCCTGCGCCGCCCGGATCCGGTGGACATCCTGCTGCTGAACCTCGATGACTTCAGGCACCTCAATGACGTGCTGGGACGCTCCGCGGCCGATGAACTGCTGGTGGAGGTGGCATCCAGGCTGCGCAACTGCGTCCGCCCGCATGACACGGTGGCCCGGCTCGGCGGAGACGAGTTCGCGGTGCTGCTCACCGAATGCCTCAACGCGGACGCGGTGGCCAAGCGGATCGCCGAGTCCCTCTACGCCCCCCTGCGCGTGGGCGGCTCCATGGTCCGGCCCGGCGTCAGCATGGGCCTGGCGTCGAAGTCGGGGCAGACGCTGGACGGCGCGGAACTGCTGCGGCAGGCCGACGTCGCCATGACCGCCGCGAAGGCTGCCGGGAAGAACAACTGGATGCGGTTCCGGCCGGAGATGCTGAACACCGCGGCCCACAAGGCCGACGGCGATTCCGGGCTGCGGCGCGCCGTCGAACTGGGCCAGATCTCGGTGCACTACCAGCCCGTGGTCTCGCCCGGCATCGGTTCGGTGGTGCAGTTCGAGGCGTTCGCGCGGTGGGAACGGCACGGCCGGCTGGTGCCGCCGAACCAGTTCCTGCCCGTGGCGGAGCAGAGCGGCCTGATACGCGAGATCGGCGACGAGGTCCTGCGCCGCGCCTGCGCCGAGATCCGGCCCTGGCTGGCTGGCGATCCTGCCTACAGCGTCGCTGTGAACGTCTCGGGCCTGCAGTTCCAGCACCGGGACTTCGCAGCGGACGTGCTCGCGATTGCGGCGTCCACGGGCGTTGACCCGCGCCAGCTCACGCTTGAGCTGACGGAGAGCGTGTTCTTCGACGCCTCCTCGGACGTGCTGGGCCAGCTGCGGCAGCTGCGCGGCGCCGGTGTCCGGATTGCCATGGACGACTTCGGCACCGGGTATTCCACGCTCGGCCGGCTCCAGGAACTGCCCCTGGACATGGTCAAGATCGACCGCTCCTTCGTGGCCATGATCAAGACCGGCCAGGAACAGCTCCCGTTCTTCGCCACCATGATCAGCGCGGCGCATGCCCTCGGCCTGAAAGTCACGGCGGAAGGCATCGAGACGCCCGCGCAGGCCAAATACCTGATGGACCGCGGCTGCGACTCCCTGCAGGGCTATCTGTTCGCCAAGCCGGCCCCCGCCAGCCACCTGGCCGGGACCATGGAGAGTGCCCTGAACGCCCTGGACAAGGTCGACGCCGCGCGGTAGTCGGGCGGGCTGGCTGACGTTAGGCCGGCCGCTGGCCGTCCAGGCGGGTCGCATTGTCGCCGCCACACTCCGCCATTGGACGCAAACGGCCGCTAAGCATCATGGCTTAGCGGCCGTTCGTGGCAATTCGTTGGATGGTCCGGGCCTGCCCCAGGGGTCAGAGTCCCGGCGGGCTCCCGGCCCTAGCGCTTTTCGCAGGCGATGCCGTCGTTGTCACGGTCGAGGTCGTACTGGCGGAAACCGCCGTCGTTGAGGTTGTACAGGGTGTTGTCGACGCGGAACGTGGTGACAGGCTTTCCGCTGGTCTTGTCGCGGGCGCCCTTCTTGCCGACGCCGTGCGGGTAGACCTTGTTCAGCTCCGTGCAGTTCTTGTACGACTTCGGCGCCGGCGCGGCGGTTGCCGGCACGGCCGTGGCGCTCAGGACGACGGCGGTACCCGCCAAGGACGCGATAAGCAATTTTTTCAGGCGCACGTTTAAGAGCACTCCCCCAGGTAGAAGCCCTCAGCCGCGGATCGGCGAGGGGCAGGAAAATGCTAACCCACGAATTCGCTGTTTCCGGTCAGGCTCAAGCGCCGTGATCCGAGCCCTGGTCCAGCTTGTCGAGGTCCTGGGCCACCATCGCCTCGCTGCGCTGCCACAGCGCCTTCGCCAGGCCCGCATCGTAGGCCTGCCTGTTGGCCTTGGAGAGCGTCCGTTTGGCGTAGTAGGCGCCGGAGATCCAGTCGTGGCCCGGGGTGGCGTTGGCGAGCCACACGAGGGTGTCCGCGCCCTGGTCAGGGGTCAGCATGAAGCGCTTGAGGAAGGACTTGTAGGCCAGGCGCATGGGGCTGGTGGAGTCGGCCGCGAAGTTGGTGGCCACGCCGCCGGGGTGGAACGCCGCCGTCGAGATTCCCTCGGTGTTGTAGCGGTTGTGCAGTTCGGTGGTGAAGAGGATGTTGGCGAGTTTGGCGTTGCCGTAGGCGCGGTTGGTGGAGTAGCTCTTGGCCGCGTCGAGGTCGTCGATGTCGAACTTGGCGAAGAGCGAATTCGCGACGCTTGAGGTGTTGATGACGGTGGCCTGGCTGGCGGTGAGCACCCCGATCAGCTCGGTGGTGAGCAGGAACGGGGCCAGGTGGTTGACCTGGAACGTTTTCTCGTGGCCGTCCACGGTGAGCTCACGGGGCCCCATGATGCCGCCGGCGTTGTTAGCCAGGACGTCGATCCGCGGGTACTTTTCCTTCAGCTGCGTGGCCAGGGTCCGCACCTGGGCAAGGTCGGCGAAGTCGCTGACAAAGAAATCGGCGCCGATTTCGTTCGCGATCGCCTCGGTCTTTTGCGCGGAACGCCCGACGACGACCACACGTTCCCCCTGCCGGGCGAAGGTCCGCGCGGCGGACGCGCCGATGCCGTCGCTGGCTCCGGTGATGACGATAGTGCGCTCGGGCATTGAGGTGTCCTTAGAACGAAGCGATGGGCTGGTCTTTGGGAATCCAGCCCCGTCGAATTCTAACGAGTGCAACTGAGAGTTCGTTCCGGAAGGCCTGCGTGCCGGCTCCGGGTTTGCTGGGAGTCCCGCGACGCTCCCTCAGGTTTCGCGGCATATCCTGCGACGCTCCCTCACGTTCGGCTGGGTGCGGCGGGATGCTCCATCACGTTTGGCGGGGTGCGGCGGGATGCTCCCGCAGGTGTTGCGGGCCCCGGCCCGGGCCCCGGGCCGGATTTTGTGGAGGGGGGTTTAAATGCGGGAGGACCCCCACCTGGTGGTGGGGGTCCTCGACCGTTAATGGTGTTCCGGCGGTGACCTACTCTCCCACACCCTCCCGGGTGCAGTACCATCGGCGCTGTGGGTCTTAGCTTCCGGGTTCGGGATGGGACCGGGCGTTT
>NZ_JBFUAU010000018.1:0-111940 GCF_056406115.1 Arthrobacter sp. P1_D4
CCGGAAACTAGGGTAGAGTTGATCAAGCGACGCGGGGTGGAGCAGTTCGGTAGCTCGCTGGGCTCATAACCCAGAGGTCACAGGTTCAAATCCTGTCCCCGCAACTGGAGAAAAGGTCCGGAACACTGGAAACAGTGTTCCGGACCTTTCGCTTTAAGTCCGCGGTGGCGGGCAACGCCGGCGGCGCCCCTGTGCCGGCTCTCAGCCGTCCTTGAGCCGCTGATAGGTTGCCAGCGCCCGCGCCCGGGACTCTGCAAGGTCCACGATCGGTGCGGGGTAGCCGGGGGCGGCGCTGTCGGCCTTCCAGGGCTCGTGGACGGTTTTGTCGTCCAGCGCGGCGAGCTCGGGAATGTACCCGCGCAGGTAACGACCGGCGGCGTCGAACTTCTTGCTCTGCGTGACCGGGTTGAAGATCCGGAAGTACGGCGACGCGTCGGCACCCGAGCCCGCCACCCACTGCCAGTTGGCCGGATTGCTCGCGGCATCGGCGTCCACCAGCGTGTCCCAGAACCAGGCCTCGCCCAGCCGCCAGTCGGCCAGCAGGTTCTTTACCAGGAAGGACGCGGCCGCCATCCGCACGCGGTTGTGCATCCAGCCCGTCTGCCAGAGCTGGCGCATGCCCGCGTCCACCATCGGGTAGCCCGTCCGGCCCTGCTGCCAGGCCTGGAGCTCGTCGCCCGACGCCGGCTGCCATTGAAAGCGGTCGAACTCCGGCCGGTAGTTCCGTGTCGCCAGATCCGGATTCTCGTACAGCAGCTGCCAGCAGAATTCCCGCCAGCCAAGTTCGGAACGGAAGATCCCGACGTCGGCCGGCGCCCCCGCCGCAAAGCTGTGGCGCAGCGTGTGCCAGATCCGGAAAGGGCTGATTTCGCCAAAGCGCAGATGCGGGGAGAGCCGGCTGGTGCCCTCGACGCCCGGGACGTCGCGGCCGGTGCCGTACTCTGCGGCCGGGCCGTCCACGAAGTCCTCGAGGCGGCTGAGGGCGCCGGCTTCTCCTGGCGTCCAGGTGTCGGCCAGCCCCGGGCTCCAGTCCGGGCTCCGGGGGAGCAGGCCCCAGCTTTCGAGCGTTTCGCTCGCCGGCAGGCCGCCGCTGCGGGTGCGTGCAGGGCCCGGCAGCTGGTCCGGAGCCGCCAGCGGCTGCCGGGGCTCGGCACCGGCCAGGCAGGCCTTCCAGAACGGCGTGAAGACCTTGTAGGGGCCCCCGCTGCCGGTGCGCACGGTCCACGGCTCGAACATGAGGTTCGCCTGGAAGCTCGTGGCGTTGAGGCCCTCCCCGCCGGCCCAGCTCTTTAGGCCGGCGTCGACGGCGCGTTCAGGGCCGCCGTAGCGGCGGTTCCACAGCAGGGCGTCTGCCGACGTTTCCACCGCGAGGTCCTGGATGACCCGGGCGGCGGGGCCGCGGCGGAGCACCAGCCGCGAGCCAGTGGTCTCCAGCGCTGCGGCCAGGCCGGCCAGGGAATGGTGGAGCCACCACTTCACCGCCCCGCCCAGCGGCCGGATGCCGGGTGACTCCTCATCCAGGACATAGACGACGGTCAGGGGTCGGTGCAGGGCGGCGGCCTCCGCCAGAGCAGGATTGTCATCCAGCCGGAGGTCATCACGGAGCCACACAAGGGTCGCAGACATGGATCCACGGTACACGCGCGCCGCCGCCGCGGGCGCCGGTGCGGTGAGACATGGGGCCACACAGGGCACAACGAGGGCCGGGCCCCGGCGGGCGATCCTGAGGTGTCAGGTTCCCCCGCCGGAGCCCGGCCCCGGGCCTGAAGCGTGCAGCAGTCCTGCGGAAGCGCCGGACCGGCGGGTCAGAGCTTGTCGAAGTCGGCTTCCTCGACCGTGGAACCGGACTCGGCGCTCTTTTCGCCGGTGCCGATGGCAGCGGGGGAGCCGCCGGACTTCAGCGCTGCCAGCCGGGCTTCGATCTCGGTCTGCTCGCCAAGATCTTCCAGCGAATTGAACTGGGCGTCCAGGCTCGACTCGGCGAGCTCCTGCTGGCCGCGGACCTTGGCTTCCTCGCGGCGGATCTTCTGTTCGAAGCGGCCCACCTCGGAGGTGGGGTCCATGATGTTGATGCTCTTGAGGGCGTCGTGGACCTGGCTCTGGGCCTGCACGGTCTTGGACCGGGCCACCAGCTCATTGCGCTTGCTGGTCAGTTCGTTGAGCTTGCCCTTCATCTGGTCGAGGCCGTGCTTGAGCTTGTCCACCACCTCGGTCTGGGACGCGATGCTCGGCTCCGCGGCCTTGGCCTCGTTCTCGGAACCCATCTGGCGCTGCAGGGCCACCTTGGCCAGGTTGTCGAACTTCTCGGCATCGCCGACGTCGCCCTTCGCCCGGTATTCGTCGGCCTTGCGCGAGGCTGCGAGGGCCTTTCTGCCCCAGTCCTGGGCGTTGCGGACGTCCTCGTTGTAGTCGTCCTGGAGCATGCGCAGGTTGCCGATGGTCTGGGCCACGGCGGACTCTGCCTCCGCGATGTTGTTCGTGTAGTCACGGACCATCTGGTCCAGCATTTTCTGCGGATCCTCGGCCTGGTCCAGCAGCGAATTGATGTTTGCCTTCGCCAGCTGCGCCATGCGGCCGAAAATGGACTGCTTAACCATGGTGTTACCTTTCGTCCTGCTCCGTTGTCTCACTGATTCCAGTGATCGATGATGTATCGCATCTATCCGCTGTCCGGGCCCTTGCGGCCGGCGCGTGGTCTGTAAAGTTTCCTGCTGCTGCTTCCCCACTTTGTCCCCTGCGGGGGTGGCGAACAGGCTAGAAACTGCCGGAGTCCCCGCCGCCGAAGTCTCCGCCGCCGCCAAAGTCGCCGCCGCCCCAGCCGCCGCCGGAGTCATCGCCGCCTCCGCCGCCCCAGCCGCCTCCGCCGCCGCCCCAGCCTCCGCCGCCTCCGCCGTGGAGGATCGAATTGATGAGGATTCCGCCGAGGATCGCGCCGCCGAGGCCGCCCCCGCCGCTGCCGCCGAACATGCCGCCCCGGCCGTAGCCTTGGCCTTGGTTGGCGTAGCCGCCGAATTGGTCGACGTCGGACTGGGCCAGCTGCGCGGCCTGTGCCGCCAGCGCGTAGGCCTGCTGTGCGTACTGCAAGGCCGTGACGGGGTCGGTGCGGGAAATGGAGAGCGCATAGTCCAGGTTCCGCTGGGCTTCCGCCAGGCGTGTGCGCGCATCGGTGCCTACGCCGCCGCGGCGGGCGGTGATGTAGTCCGACGTCGCGCTGATCTGGGCCTGGGCCGACATGATGCTCTGCTGCAGTGAGGCCTGGGCCCGGCGCGCCTGGTCCTGCTGGTCGCGGATTCCGGCCAGGGACTGGTCGAGTGCCTGGTGGGCCGTGACGACCCGTTCCAGCGTCGCGATCGGATCAATCTTGCCGCCCTGGATTTCAGTTTTGACCTGGGCGAGCGCGGCTTCCGCCGCAGCCACGGGGCCGGCAAGTTCCGGATGGGCGCCGGACTGGATCATCGCCTTCGCCTGGGCCAGGTCCTGCGCGGTATCGACGACGGCGGCTTCCAGGCTGTTGCGTGCCTCGTCGAGGCTGCCGGCCACCTTGGTGATGGCGCCGATCAGCACGTTCGTCTGGTGCAGGCTTTCCTCGGCGGCGCGGACGGCGACCGCGGCGAGGCTGCTTTCACCCGCGGCGAGCTTTTCCTGCGCCGCCGTGGAGGCATTCTGCACGAAGTCGAGACGTTCCTTGGCCTGTTTGATGTTGTCCGCGACCTGGACCAGGGCGCTCTCGGCGTACTTGGCCCGCAGATCGGTCAGCGACTGTTCGGCGGCGGCAAGCTTTGCCTGGGCGTCCGCGGCGCCGGCGCCGACGGCGGCGAGGGCCTGCGGGGCGTTCTTTTCCAGCTCCCGGAGGGAGTCGAAATCGGCTTTCTGTTCCTGCAGCGATGCCAGCGCGGCTTCGGAGCGGCCGATGATTTCAACGAGCCAGCTCCGTTGCTGCTCCTCGGTGTCGGGAATGTGGTCGTCAAGTTGCTGCTGCAGCTTGAACGATTCCGTCATGTGGCCCTTGGCCTCCTGCAAAGCCTTGGTGAAATTGCCCACCGCGGCGTCCCCGTATTGGGCCTGGGCGAATCCCAGCTCCTGCTCGCTGGACTTGATGGCGTCATCGGCCTCGATCAGCAGCGAATCGCTCTTCCGGCGCAGCTCGGCCACGCTGAGCCCTGCCAGCGGGTCCGGCTGCCCGCCCTGGGCCCCGGCTGACGCCCCCGAACTTTGCAGGGCCTTCTTCCGGCGGCTGCGCAGGTACAGGTACGTTCCCGCACCGCCCACAGCCACGACGCCGACTCCGACGAGGACGGCGCTGCCCGCCCCGGCGCCGGAGGGCACCGTTCCGCTGCCGCCGCCGGCCGCGTCGCCCACCGCAGCGGCCGTATCAATGGCGGCCTGGGCGAAGTCGCGCTTTCCGCCGGCCAGGTTCGGCACGATGGCGTTCTGGACGATGCTGTCGGTCTTGGGATAGATCGCGCTGGCCCTGGCAGGGGAGAAGTAGTACTTGCCGTCGTCGGACATGGTCAGGATGACGTCGGCCTTGCCCATACCCTTGTTGGTCGCGACGGCCTGGGCCCACCCCGCGGGGTCGGCAGGATTCTCGAACGTCTTTGCCGTGATGACGTAGAGGTTGTACTTGTGGTCCTTGAGGAGCTTCTGGATGGCGTCCTGGACTTCGGCCTTGCGGCTGCCGAGCACGTTCGCGCTGTCCACGATGTTCTGCCCGGACGGAATGGCCACCGGATCTTCGGCCAGGGCCGGAGCGGCGGGGAGCGCCAGCAATCCAGCGACGCCAAAGACGGCGAGGAAACGATTCAACTTAGACCGCATGTGCAACCCTTCAGCACTTCTGGGACCGGTTCGGTCGAACCAGCCGTCACAGAAAGCAGCAGCGCCCCCACGCAGATGTAAAGCCGCAGGTCGCTGTGGCATTTCCATTTGATTCTATGGTGCACCCAAAAGGCAGTCCACCCAGGGGAATATGCCACCAGCGAAACGGGCTTAAACTGGGAAACACGGGCCCGCAGGCCGCAAACTGTCCGTTCAGGAACCTCCCAGCAAATGTCCGCTCTAGTGTCAGCCTGAGCGTTCATAGTTATAGGCAGACGAGGACGAAAGGAAGTCTCATGACTGAGAACCCAGTGCCGGGTGTGTCACCGGAGCCGACACAACAGAACCAGGAACCGGCGGGAGTGCGGGAGGGCTCGCCGGAGCAGCCGCATGCCGGCCGCGCGCCTGAGGCGGCACCGGGAAATCCGGCATCCGAAAGCACGACATCCGAAACCTCAGTAGTCGGAAGCCCGGCGCCCGAGAGCCCGACCCTCCGGCTGGACCGCGCCGAGGACGGCGCACCGCGTCCGGTGTACCAGCAGCACCAGCCCTCCGCCGCGGATACCCAGCAGATCGGCCCGTACGGCGGGTTCTCCCAGGCCGGCCAGGGCCAGCCCGCCCAGCCCGGCCACCCGCCCTATGGCCAGTCCCAGCAAACCCCGTACGGCCAGTCGCAGCAAACCCAGTACGGCCAGTCCCACTACGGCGCCAACCCTTACGGCGGTCAGCCGCAGCCGGGCCCGTCCTACCCTTCCGGCCCCGGCTTTGCGAACGACCCGGCGCACGCCCCCAAGCGCAAGGCGGCATTCGGCGTCCCCACCCTCGTGGCCAGCATCGTGGCCGCCGGCCTGATCGGCGGCGGCGTGGTGGCCGGCAGCAACGCCCTGTTGGGCGACCGCCTTTCCCCGTCCGCCGCGAGCAACACGAGCCAGGCCGGTCCGGTGATCGTCAACAACAGGGAGGATGTCAACGCCATCAGCGCCGCCGCCCTCAAGGCTTCCCCCAGTGTGGTGACCATCAAAGCGACCAGCGGCAGCGACGGCGGCACCGGCAGCGGGATCATCCTCGACACCCAGGGCCATGTGCTGACCAACACCCACGTGGTGACGCTCGACGGCAAGGCCGCGAACGCCACCATGGAGGTCCGGACGAGCGACGGCAAGGTCTACTCCGCGAAGATCGTCGGTACCGACCCGCTTTCCGACCTCGCCGTGATCAAGATCGACAACCCCTCGGGACTGGTCCCGGCAACTCTCGGTGACTCGGGCAAGCTGAACGTCGGTGACACCGCCGTCGCCATTGGATCGCCGCTGGGACTCACCGGCACAGTCACCGACGGCATCGTCTCAACCCTGAACCGGACCATCAGCGTGGCATCCTCGGCTGCGCCGAAGGGCGGTGCGGACAACTCCCAGGGCGGTGACCAGGGCTTCCAGTTCGCGCCCCCCGGCGGCGGCGAGACTCCGAGCACCGCGGATCAGGGATCCATCTCGATCAACGTCATCCAGACGGACGCGGCCATCAACCCGGGTAACTCCGGCGGCGCGCTGGTGAACACCAAGGGCGAAATCATCGGCGTCAACGTCGCGATCGCCTCCGCCGGCGGCGACGCGGCCAGCGGAAGCAGCAGCGGCAACATCGGCGTGGGCTTCAGCATCCCCATCAACAACGCCAAGCGCGTGGCCCAGGAGATCATCAGCGCCGGCAAAGCCACCCACGGGCAGTTCGGCGTCAGCGTGAAGCCCAAGGCCGCAGGCTCGTCCTCCTCCGGGTTCTCGGTGGGCGCGGAGGTCGCGACCGTCGAGTCCGGCTCGGCCGCAGACAAGGCCGGCATCAAGGTCGGCGACGTCGTGACGAAGTTCCAGAACCTGACCATCAGCGATCCCAACCAGCTCACCGCGGCGGTGCGGGAACAGGCCGCCGGGGCCACGGTCAAGGTGACGGTGCTGCGCGGCGGCCAGCTCAAGGACGTCGACGTGACGCTCGGGGCCGCAGCCGAGCAGTAGAGCTGGGCGACAGCAAACAGCGCAGCTGTAAATCAAGGCAGCAGCAAACAGGCCGGGCGGCACCGCAAAGGTGCGGCCCGGCCTTTGCCGTCCCGGGCCAGTTCACTGACACAGACCTTAACCCTGGCCGCGCTGCCCGGCGGCTATATGGTTAGCTAGGAACAGCCCGGCTACCGGGCATTCCGTGGCCATGACCCCGTCAGGGGCGGCTGTCCACCCGCATGGAAGGCTGCTGTAGACACAGTGGAAGAAACTCTGAAAATCATTGTGCTGGTCAAGCACGTCCCGGATGCGCAGTTCGACCGCCACCTCACAGGTGAGGCCAACACGGTGGACCGCTCCGAAAGCATCCTGTCCGAACTGGATGAATACGCACTGGAAGCTGCGCTGCAGCTGACCGAGGCCCGCGGCGGAGAGGCGGCCGGCAACAAGGTCATTGCGCTGAGCATGGGTCCGGCCGGGGCAGTAAATGCGGTGAAGAAGTCCCTCCAGATCGGCGCCACGGAAGGCGTGCACCTCAGCGATGAGGCCCTGGCCGGTTCGGATGCCGCGGCCACGTCGCTGGCGCTGGCCGCCGCGATCCGCCACCTGGGCGCGGACGTCCCCGCGGACCTCATCCTCACCGGGATGGCCTCCACGGACGGCGAGACCTCGCTGGTCCCGGCACAGCTCGCTGAGCGGCTGGGCCTCCCACAGGTAACCTTCGCCGCGTCCCTGGAGCTCGACGCCGGCAAGCTCACCGCCCGCCGCGACGGCGACACCCACGCGGACACCATCGAGGCCACACTGCCGGCCGTCGTTTCCGTCACCGACCAGATCAATGATCCGCGGTACCCGAACTTCAAGGGCATCATGGCGGCGAAGAAGAAAACCATCACCACCTTGAGCCTTGCCGACATCGGCGTGGACGCGGCCCAGGTGGGCCAGTCCGGCTCCTGGACCGCCGTCGAGACCGCAGAGGCCCGGCCGCCGCGGCCG
Source organism: Arthrobacter sp. P1_D4 (assembly GCF_056406115.1). Classification (NCBI taxonomy): domain Bacteria; kingdom Bacillati; phylum Actinomycetota; class Actinomycetes; order Micrococcales; family Micrococcaceae; genus Arthrobacter; species Arthrobacter sp. P1_D4. Next base: position 7,803 of record NZ_JBFUAU010000018.1, read on the forward strand.
GCCGGCACCATCATCACCGACGAAGGCGACGCCGGCATCCAGCTGGTCGAGTTCCTGGCCGCCCAGAAGCTGCTCTAAAGGGGATTATCCGAACATGGCAAAAGTACTCGTTTTCATCGACAACCCCGGTGCGGCGCTGAAGAAGTCGAGCCTGGAACTGCTCACCATCGCCCGGTCCCTGGGCGAGACTGTCGCCGCCGTCAACGGCGAACTGCACGACGACGCCGCCTCGACCCTGGCCGCGTACGGCGCCCAGGCACTGTACCGCCCGTCCGCCACGGACCTCGACGACTACCTCGTCGGACCCAAGGCGGCGTTCCTGGCCGCGGCCGCGGCCGCCGCCGGTGCGGGCGTGGTCCTGGCCGAGAACTCGGCCGAGGGCAAGGAAATTGCCGCCCGGCTCGGCATCAGGCTCGGCGCCGGCGTCATCACCGACGTCGTGGCCGTGGACCCCGACGGAACGGCGCACAAGTCGGTCCTGGCCGGGTCCTACACCAGCGCCGCGAAGGCGGTGACACCCGTTTCCGTGCTGACCGTGAAGCCCAACAGCATCACGCCCGAGCCCGCGGTCACCGGCACGGCGCCGGAGAGCATCACTGTCCAGGTCCCTGACGTGACCGCGGCTGCCGCCCGGGTTACGGCGCGCACCGATAAGCCTGCCAGCGGACGCCCCGATCTGTCCGAGGCGCGGATCGTCGTGGCCGGCGGCCGTGGCGTGGACGGCAACTTTGGTCCCCTGGAGGAACTCGCCGACGCCCTCGGCGCGGCCATCGGAGCCTCGCGGGCTGCCACGGACGCCGGCTGGATCGGCCACGACGCGCAGATCGGCCAGACAGGCAAGACCGTCGCCCCGCAGCTCTACATCTCCGCGGGCATTTCCGGCGCCATCCAGCAGAAGGCAGGCATGCAGACCGCGAAGGTGATCGTGGCCGTGAACAAGGACGCCGAATCGCCGGTTTTCGAGATCGCGGACTTCGGCATTGTAGGCGACCTCTTCCAGGTCCTGCCGCAGGCCACCGCCGAAATCAAGAAGCGCAGAGGCTGACCGCATGAGCACCACCGCCGTCCCGGCACAAAGCCCGTTCGACCCGGAGACCACCCGGATTGAACGGGTGCTTTGTTTCACGGCCCACCCGGACGACATCGATTTCGGCGCAGCCGCCACGGTTGCAGCCTGGACCGCCGCCGGAGTCCAGGTCAGCTACTGCATCATGACCGACGGCGACGCCGGCGGCTTTGATCCGGAGCAGCGCGAGGAAATTGTGCGGCTGCGGGTTGCGGAGCAGCAGCGCGCCGCCGCCCTGGTCGGCGTCACGGACATCCATTACCTGCACCAGCGTGACGGCTACCTCGAACCCTCGCATGAGGTGATGCGCGAGGTGGTGCGCCTGATCCGGCAGCTCCGGCCCGACGTCGTGCTCTCCATGCATCCGGAGCGCAACTGGAACCGGATCCAGAAGAGCCATCCGGATCATCTGGCCGTGGGTGAGGCGGTGACCCGTGCCGTGTACCCCGCGCTGGAAAACCCGTTCGCGTACCCGGAACTGGCCGAATCCGGGCTGGAAGCCTACAAATTGCCCTGGCTGTGGCTCTTCGCCGGGCCGGAAGAGCGCGAAAACCACTTCGTGGACGTCACCGGGCATGTGGAGAGCAAGCTGGCCGCCATCCACATCCACGTCAGCCAGCATCCCGACGTCGACGCCATGGAGCGCACGGTCCGCGGCCTCATGCTCGGCACCGGGGCCCGCGCCGGACTTCCCGCCGGCCGCAGCGCCGAGGCCTTCCATGTCGTAACAGTCAACGGCCAGGGGACCATCGCCGGTTTCTAGTGTTGCTGCAGCACAACCTCTGCCATATGCTGGCCTCTGTTTAAATCATATTTATTTGATGGAAGGCAGACTTTGATGGCGAAGACTGCGCAACACCCCGTTCTTGTGATCATGGGCGTCTCCGGATCCGGCAAATCAACTGTCGCGGGACTTCTGGCCGGCAGGCTGGGCTGGGACCTCGCCGAAGGCGACGACCTGCACCCCGAATCAAACGTGGCAAAGATGCACGCAGGACAGCCGCTGACCGACGAGGACCGGTGGCCCTGGCTCGAAAGCATTGCCGACTGGATCCGGGCCCACACCGGCGCCGGGAATCCCGGCGTCGTGACCTGTTCGGCGCTGAAGAAGCGCTACCGGGACGTCCTGCGCGGCGAAGGGGTGGTTTTCGTGTTCCTCGAGGGATCACGGGACAAGATCTCCGACCGGCTGGCCTCCCGCCACGGGCACTTCATGCCCCCGGCCCTGCTGGAGTCCCAGTTCGATGCGCTCGAAGCCCCCACGGCAGACGAAAACTTCATCTCCCTGTCCGTCTCCGCAACGCCGGCGGAAGAAGCACAGGAAATCATCACCCGACTTAATCTCGACGCCGCCGACGCCAGGCCCTGAGCCTTCCCGCGTTTCGCCGCGACCAAGGAATTTTTTGTGAAATCACTGATAGCAATGCAGCTTCCGGCTGCCGTTGAGGCCGGGACCGGCGTCAATACCCAACTACTGATCATCGCGGGTCTGGGCATCGCCCTGCTCGTGGTCCTGATCGCCAAATTCAAGTTCCACCCCTTCCTGGCCCTGATTCTGGGGTCAGGATTCGTCGGCCTCGCCGCCGGTGTGGAACCGGCCAAGGTGATCATCAACTTCGAGGACGGCGTGGGCGGCGTCCTGAAGGAAGTCGGTCTGCTGGTCGCCCTCGGCGCGATGCTGGGCAAGCTGCTCGCGGACTCCGGCGGCGCCAACCGAGTGGTCGACACCCTCCTGGCAAAGGCCACCGGAAACAAGCTGGTCTGGTCCATCACGCTCGTAGCCGTGATCATCGGCCTGCCGATGTTCTTCGAGATCGGGCTCGTCCTGCTGCTGCCGGTGATCGTCCTGGTCACGCAGCGCTCCAAGATGCCCCTGATGCGCATCGCCATCCCGGCGCTGGCCGGCCTGTCCGTGCTGCACGGGCTGGTGCCGCCGCACCCGGGACCGCTGATCGCGATCAGCGCCGTCAAGGCTGAACTGGGCACCACCCTGGCCCTCGGCATCCTCATCGCCGTCCCCACGGTGATTATCTGCGGCCCGCTCTTCTCCCGTTTGGCGGCCCGGTGGGTCCCGGTGGGTGCCCCCGCCGTCGCCGGCGGCGTCGACACCGTGCACGGCGCGGACATGGAGGGCGTCAAGCGCCCGCCGAACTTCACCGTCACGCTGATGACCATCCTCTTCCCGGTGGTCCTCATGCTGCTCAGGGCAGTTGTGGACATCATCTGGCCGGACCCCAAGACGGCCCCCGCGATCCGGATGTTCTTCGACTTCGTCGGGCAGCCGCTGGTGGCGATGACCCTGGCCGTCCTGCTGGCCATGGTGACCTTCGGCTACGCCGTGGGCCTCAACGGCGCCAAGATTACGAGCAAGATCGCTGCCAGCCTGGGCCCGATCGCGGGGATCATCCTGATTGTCGGCGCAGGCGGCGGCTTCAAGCAGACGCTGATTGGTGCCGGCGTGGGAGACTCCGTGAAGGCCTGGGCCGAGGGGACCAACATGTCCGTGCTGGTGCTCGGCTTCATCGTGGCCGTTGCCCTGCGCCTGGCGACAGGCTCGGCCACCGTCGCCACCGTGACGGCCGCCGGCATCGTGGCACCGCTGGCCAGTTCGCTGTCGCCGACGCACGCCGCCCTCCTGGCCCTCGCGATCGGGGCGGGCTCGCTGTTCTTCTCGCACGTGAACGACGCCGGGTTCTGGCTGGTCAAGGAGCTGTTCGGACTCACGGTGGGCCAGACCTTCAAGACCTGGTCCGTCATGGAAACGCTGATCTCCGTGGTGAGCTTCGGCCTGGTCATGCTGCTCTCGCTGGTCATTTAGCCGGGCGGGAAGCCGGCCCGGCGGGACGTCCGCCGGTCGGTCCGTCCGCCGGTCACAACACAAAGCCGCCCGGGCCTTGAGTCCTGCTACGGAAGGAGCCAAGGCCCGGACGGCTTTGCGCGTGCGGGTGGCCTGCTGTGTCCTGCGGGTGGCTAGGCGTCCAGCGGTGCGGCGGCGACGGTCGGCAGGGTAGGTGACGCGGATCCGCCTTCGGGCTCCACGGTGATGCCCAGCGCGGCCGCGGAACCGATGCCCTTGACCACCGCGGGCTTGGACAGGGCTTCAGCGTCCATGAGGCCCTGCGAGACCGGGGCCGAGCCGTCCTTGGGGATCAGCCACATCTGGTAGACCTTGCCCACGGGCGGGGCCGGGACGCCGTTCATTTTGACGACGGCGGCATCCTTGGACGGGGAAATCGACACGGTGGCGGTGCCGCCGCCGTTGACGTCGACGGTGGCCTGGCGGACGTCGCTGGCCTGCATTACCTGATTTAGGGGATCGTTCTGGTTGGCCACGTAGGCTCCGACGCCCACACCGCCCAGGGCGATCACGGCTGCTGCGGCGACGCCAATAAGCCAGTTCCGCATGCCCTGCGGCCGCCGGCGCTCTTCCCTGCGCTGGCGGGCCGCACCGAGTTCGTCGGTGGCGGGCAGCGCGGAGCCGTCGCGTACCGGATGCGGCAGCACCGGCGTCGCCTGCGGACCCGTGCCGGGAAGCGGCACTGCGGCGGGGGACTGCGCTGCGGCCTGCGCTGCGGCCTGCGCAGGCAAGGATGACATGATCCGGTCCAGCAGCCCGGGCGGAGGCTCTTCCTCTGCGGTGAAGCTGGTGGCCAGGGTCTCCCGGGCCTGCCGGACCCGCTCGTTGAAGGCAGCCCTGTCTGCTGCCGGTGCGGAGGCGAGGAACTGCTCGATTGAGGCACGTTCGGCGTCGTCCACGGCGTTGAGGGCATAGACCTCGGCAAGGTCCACCACGCGGCCGGACGACAGGTCGGTGGCGATCTCGGCGGTGAAGCCGCCGGGGAGGCGGTTGTTGTTCTCATGTGCGTTCATATCGGTCAATTCAGCTCACCCCCAAGCAGGTCTTCAGTCGGATGAGTCCATCGCGGATGCGGGACTTGATGGTAGGTACCGCGGCATTCAGCCGCTCGGCCACTTCCCGGTAGGTGAGGCCGCCGTAGTACGCCAGCCGGACGGACTCCTGCTGCGTATCGGTCAGCGTCTCCATGCACCGGACCACGGCCTCGGCCTCGAGCCGGCTGCCGACTTCGTCCGAGACGGAATCGTGGTCGATCTCCTGGCTGCTGGCACCGTATCTGGCTTCGCGGTCGGTGGCGGACTGCGAGGACCGTACCTTGTCAACGGCGCGCCGGTGCGAGATCGTCATGAGCCAGGCGAGCGGACTGCCGGCGGCGGGATTGAATTTGGCGGCGTTCTGCCACACCTGGAGGAAGACTTCCTGGGTGGTGTCCTCACTGAGTTCGGTATCGATCAGGACCCGGCGTGCCATGCCGAAGACGCGTCTGGAGGTGAGGCTGTAAAATTCCGCGAACGCCGTCTGGTCGCCCTGGGCAATCAGTGCCAGCAGGCTGCTGAGCCGGCCGTTGATGTCGGCTGAGGTGTCCGCCGGTGCGGCGGCCTCGGGGTTCGGGGCATTCGGAGTTTCCATCACTCCCAAGCATAGGGCGCTTGCAGCCCAACGCGGGCCAATCGGTGCGGCATGCGGCGAGGGGCCGGCCCCTGCTAAGCGGGCAGAGGATCTGTCCAGATGTACTGTTTTCACCTGCCGCTCCTCGCTCCCTTCCGTTTCTCCGCACAATGCCCGGTAGACACAATGTGAATGGGCGGATTGGTGTCCGCCTTCAGAAGTGATTCGGTGCGGCCCGGCACCTGGATGGGCGCGCTGCGCGGGAATTCTTTCCCGCGGGCCGCCCAGGTGGCCAACGCACGTCGCGGCGGGCCTGCGCGGCGGACCGCTACAACTCGGCCCCGGCGAACCCGTTCTGGCGCCACGCCTCGTAGACGGCGATGGATGCCGCGTTGGCCAGGTTCAGTGACCGGAGGGCTGGGAGCATCGGCAGGCGCACCCGGGACGTCACCCGGGGACTGTTTTTGACTTCCTCGGGCAGGCCTACGGATTCAGGCCCAAACAGGAGGACGTCGCCGGCACGGTAGCGGATGTCTGTGTACGTGGTCTCGCCGTCGGAGGTAAAGGCAAATACCCGTTCCGGCTCGAGAGCGGCCCACGCCGCGTCGATGTCCGGGTGGACGGTCACGACGGCGAGGTCGTGGTAGTCAAGGCCCGCCCGCCGGAGTTTGGCGTCGGAAAAGTCAAAGCCCAGGGGCTCCACCAGATGCAGTTCGGCCCCCGTGATGGCAGCCAGCCTGATGGCGTTTCCCGTATTGCCGGGGATTTCTGGGGTGTGGAAGAGGATGCGGAACACCGTCCCATCCTAGCGAGCCGCCGGCGTCGAACGCGCCTCGGGCCTTCCGTCCCCGGGGCGCAGGGGAGCGCCCGGGCGGAATCTAGTGCATTCCGCGCAGCAGGCGGGCCAGTACGGGAACGTTGACGGTGTTGGGCGCCGGTCCCGAGCCGAGGAACAACTTCAGGCCGCGGGCCAGGCCCGCGGCGTTGACCACCTCGACAAGGCCCGAGCCTTCCCCGTACCCGCTTCCCTGGCCGCCGGGGGCGCGGCGGTGCCGGTCGATGACCGGTTGATGCAGATTGCCGTCCGTGCTGTGGACGACAATCCAGCCGGTGACATTGAGCTCGGGAAATATGTCCTGCATCCGGCGCACGATGTGGCCCAGCTGGGGCGGGGCGACGGAGCGTCCGCCGTGGGTCAACGTGCTGCCGTTCCATGCATAGGCACCCGGCGGCAGGAGCATGGATCCGACGATCGCTAGACGGTACCCGGCAAGGACCGCGTGGTCGATGTGGCTGTTGTCCGCCGGGGACTGCAGCCCGTTGACAAGGCGCGCCGCCGGGATGGTGGTCAGGATCTGCCTGCTGATGAGCTGCACGGTGCGCATCTCGCGTTGGATCCGGGCTTCGGCGCCGAAGATGCCGCGCTTGCGGGGCATACCGTGGACCTGCTGCCGGGCCACGCTGGCGGGAATCAGCGGCACCGCCGACCCACCGTCAAACTGCTCGAACGGGGGAACGTAGACGGGTGGATCTGCGGCCGTATTCCGCGGCGTGTTCGGCCGGCGCACGTTGGCGGAGGCCCGGCTGCCCGCGGCGGGCGCGTCGAAGTGGGCGCCCTCATCGCCGGCGGGAGACGAATACGCGCCGCCGGATGCGCTGCCGTAGGAGCGGTCGTAGTCCGCGCGGCGCTTGGTGTCGATGAGGGTCTCGTAGGCGAGCGTGACGCGCCTAAACGCTGCAGGGTCGCCGCCGTGGTCCGGGTGGGCGGTCCGGGCGGCCTTGCGGTACGCGACTTTGATGTCTTTCTCCGTCGCCGTCACGGGGATCCCGAGGACCTGGTAATGCGAGCTGCTGCCCTGCGTCAAACAGAGATCCTTTTCGTTGATGGTACCGGCGGTGGGAATGCCGGACCGTTCGTGGGCGTCCGGCGTGCCCAGTTTAACCGGCTGGAGGAATAACGAGTGCGTACACAGGGATGGTTCCCGCCGGCTGGCATAATTCAGCGCATGCTGATCGCCGTCGCCGTCGCCGTCGCCGTCAACCCGCGCGCATCCTTTGGCCGGGCGCGGCACGCCGGCAAGGACGCGGCGGCGTACTTCCGCGCAGCCGGGGTGCAGGTGCAGGTCCCGGCGCCCGCCGTCGGGTTCCGCTGGGCATCATTCCCGCCGGGACGGGCAACGACACGGCCCGGGCGCTGGGCCTGCCGCTGCACAACCTCCCGGCGGCCTGCGAACGGGCGCTGGAGTCGTTAGCCGGCGGCGGCCGGATGATTGACGCCGGCAGGATCACCGCCGGAGGATCCTCCCGCTTGTTTGCGGGCGTGGTCTCGGCCGGGTTCGATGCCGCCGTCAATGAGCGGGCCAATGGCTGGCGCTGGCCGAGCGGCAAGATCCGCTACCAGCTCGCCATGCTTCGGGAACTGGCGTCGTTCTGGGCCATCGATTACACGGTGACGGCCGACGGCGAGCAGTGGCAGCAGGGCGCCATGCTGATTTCCGTCGCCAACGGCCAGTCGATCGGCGGCGGGATGAGGATCGTCCCGGGAGCCGCCCTTGATGACGGCTACCTGGACCTCTTCATTGTCAACCGGCTGTCCCGGACCCGGCTGCTGGCCGTGTTCCCGAAGGTCTTTGCCGGCAAGCACGTGGGCCACCCCGCTGTGCGGCTTCGCCGGGTCCGCACCGTGGAACTGTCCGCCGGCAATATCGTGGCCTACGCCGACGGCGAGCGGATCGGGGCGCTCCCGATGACCATTGAAGTCGTTCCGCGGGCCGTCTGCGTTCTGGCGTAGTGGCGTGGCCTGGCGTCTTCGCCCAGTTGCCGGGACCAGCTGCCGGGACCCGCCGTCTGGCCTAGCTGCCTGGCGTAGCGGCCGGCACGGCCCTGCGCGGGGACAGCCTGTTCAGTGCCAGGGCACCCACGAGCAGCCCGAAGTCACGCAGAGCGACATCGTAGAAGCCGCCGAGGATGATCAGGTTGATGATGATGCCCAGCAGCCAGGCGGCCACGAGCGCCGATCCGAAGCGCGGACGCAGCGCCACCGCCACTCCGGCGACGATTTCCACCACGCCAACGACGTACATGATCGTCTGGGCCGGCAGCGGGACCACCTGGGTCACCACGGGCGCCAGATACATCGTCCAGTCGGTCAAGAGGTTTGTGAACTTGTCCAGGCCGAACAGGATCGGCGCAACGGTAAAGACGGTCCGCAGCAGCAGGAAGGCCTGACGGTCCGCCGTGAGCTGCTGTGCGGGAGTGGCGGGGGCTGGGGAAACTTTCATGGCATCGCTCCTTCTAAAAGTGGATATCTCGATTTTAGAGGGCCCCACGGGGATTAAGCAATGATTCTTGTTTTTAGAGATATTCTTGTGTCATGACCAAGCTTCCGTGGAACCACAGGCTGGCGGCGGTCGCGTCGCTGGGAGACGAGAGCCGCAGGAGGCTCTTTGATTTCGTCGCCTCAGCGGCAGATGCCGTTGGCCGGGACGATGCCGCGCAGGCTGTGGGCCTGGCGCGGAGCACTGCCTCGTTCCATCTGGACCGGCTCGTGAAAGACGGGCTGCTGGCCGTGGAGTTCCGCAAGCTCGGAGGGCGGGAGGGGCCGGGGTCCGGCCGGCCCGCCAAGCTGTACCGGGCCGCCGTGGATGAGGTCGCGGCCTCGGTGCCCGACCGCCACTATGATCTCGCCGCCGAGCTGCTGGTGTCCGCGATCGAGGACGCAACCAGCGGCGGCGGTTCGCCGCGGGAGGCCCTTCTTCGGGCTGCCCGCGCCAGGGGGCAGTCAGCGGGTGAGTCGGCAGCCCGCGCAGCCGGCCGCGAGCCGGCGGGGGCCACCGGGGCGGGGCCTGCGGACTCCGCCGGCAGCCCCGATGGCGCCGGCCCGTTCGCGGACTTCCTGGCGGGGCAGGGCTACTGCCCGGCGGACGACGGCGGCGGGGGACTGGTGCTGCTGAACTGCCCGTTCCATCGCCTCGCCGCCGGGCACGCAGACGTGGTGTGTGCCATGAACGGAGCTTTTCTCGACGGGGCCTCAATGGCCCTGGGGATCGAACCGGGCCGGATCGAAGCGCTCGCCATTGAAGATCTCAGGGAGCACGGCGGCGCGCGGCCCGGGCAGTGCTGTGCCCGTATTCTTCCATCGTGACCGGGCTGCCTGAGTGACCCTGCCTGCCTGAAGCGGCGGCGGCCGGTCCGGTTTGGGCCCTGCCGCTGGGGTGGCCGGCGTTGCGGGCCTGGCCCTTGATTCCGGTCAGCAGCACGCCGGCGATCACCAGGAGGCCGCCCAGGATCTGCACGAGGGTGAGCGGGGTCCCGAGCAGCACGGTGATGATCGCGGTGAAGACCACCATCAGGTTGAGGTAGTTTCCGGCGGTCCCGGACGGGGTGGTTTTCAGCGCCAGATTCCAGAGGAGATAGGAACCAAGGGACGGGAACAGGGCGATATACGCCATCGACCAGCCTTCGGCCGCGGTGTCGGGAAAACGCACGTTCATGGCGAGGGCAAACGGCGCCAGCGTCACGGTTGCGATCACCACCTGCACCGCTGTGGCCGCGATGGGCGGCACGGCCAGCCGGCGGGCAACGATGGTGTAGAAGCCCCAGACGATGATCGCGCCGATCATCATGAGCTCACCGGTGTTGATGGCGAGGCTGACCACGCGGGCCAGCTCGCCCTGGGTCAGGACCAGCAGCACACCCAGCAGGCCCAGGCAGATGCCGAGCCAGCCCAGCCGTGTGGTCTTCTCACCGAGCAGGACGATCGCCATGACCACAATGAGGGCCGGGTTTGCGGCCGTCACCAGCGAGGCGTTCATCGCGGACGTGAATCCGAGCGCGCCGTAGAGCAGCAGCGTGTAGCCGCTCATGCCCAGGACACTCAGCAGCAGAAGCACGGGCCAGCGGCGCAGCACCGCACCCCAGTCGGGCCGTTCGATGAGGTGGGCCAGGACCAGCAGCGGCACGGCGGCCAGGCTCCAGCGCCAGAAGGTCAGGTCCAACGGGGTCATGGAGGCTCTGGCGGCCTGTCCGACGACGAAATTGCCGGACCAGAACAAGGTGGCCAGCACAAGGCAGAGGGGCGCTTTCACCGCTTGAATGTACACCAGCCCCGTGCCCGTCACCGGGCTCTTCACTGTGCCTCAGGCTGGTGCCTTCGCCCTGACACCGTGCCTTTGCCCTGACACTGTGCCTTCGCCCTGGCGCCGCGGCGGCCCGGGCGCGCGCAGGTAGAATTGGGCTGTGCCTGCCTACCTCGATCACGCCGCCACCACCACCCTCGCCCCGGAAGCGCTGGCCGCACTGACGCGCGAACTGGCCCGGACCGGCAACCCGTCCTCGCTGCATGGATCGGGCCGCCGTGCCCGGCGCTCCGTGGAGGACGCGCGGGAAGTGCTCGCTGCGGCCGCCGGCGCCCATCCCTCGGAGGTCATCTTCACCTCCGGCGGGACCGAGGCGGACAACCTGGCGGTCAAGGGCCTGTACTGGGCCCGCCGTGCCGAGGACCCGGCGCGGACCCGTATCCTCTGTTCCGCCGTCGAACACCACGCGGTGCTGGACACCGTCGAATGGCTCGAACGGCATGAAGGCGCCGAAGTGTGCTGGCTCCCCGTGGATGACGCGGGCGTCGTGGACCTGGCCGTGCTCGAAGCCGAGCTGTCCCGGGATCCGGGCTCGATCGCACTGGTGAGCCTCATGTGGGCCAACAACGAGGTCGGCACCATCCAGCCCGTCGCCCGGGTTGTGGAACTGGCACACGCCGCCGGCGTACCCGTCCACTCCGACGCCGTCCAGGCCTTCGGCTCCCTGCCCGTTGACTTCCGCGGGACGGGCCTGGACGCCATGTCCGTCTCCGGGCACAAGATCGGCGGACCGGTCGGCGTGGGCGCGCTGATCCTGGGCCGGGCGGTGAAGCTGACCCCGGTCCAGCATGGCGGCGGGCAGGAACGCGACGTCCGCTCCGGGACGCTGGACACCGCCTCGATCGCCGCGTTTGCCGCGGCCGCCGACGCCGTTGCCGCGGGACTCCCCAAGGAAGCCGCCAGGATCGCGGCCCTTCGCGACCGGCTGATCGAGGGGGTCCGTGCGGCCGTCCCCGAAGCCGTCCTGCGGGGCGCCCCGGGCCCCGGGCGGTTGCCCGGCAATGCGCATTTCACGTTCCCCGGCTGCGAAGGGGACTCGCTGCTGTTCCTGCTGGACCTCGCCGGCGTCGAATCCTCCACGGGCTCCGCCTGCACCGCAGGTGTTCCGAGGCCCTCCCATGTGCTGCTGGCGATGGGCCTGGACGAGGACACGGCGAGGGGGGCGCAGCGCTTTACGCTCGGGCATTCCTCAACCGACGCCGACGTCGATGCCCTCCTCGCGGCGTTGCCGGGCGCCTACGCCCGGGCCCGACAGGCCGGCATGGCCGGGCACGAGTCCAGCATCCAGACCGCCGGAACGGTCGCGCGCGAGGCCGCCCGTCAAGCCCCCGCAGGGAGCTAATCCAGGAGCTGATCCAGTAGCTAATCCAGGAGCTGATCCAGGGGTACCGAGGAGTCGGCAAGCAGGCCCGGGCTCACGGCGGTGCGGGCATTGATGAGCGCCTTGATCGCCTTCTGCGGCTTGGCGGCCCGGGGCCAGTTGACATTCATTCCGGCGATCACCTGGCCTTCTCGCTGCCAGAAGGCAATGAACTCCTTGTCCGCAAGCGAGCCGCGGATGACCGGCGGGCCGGCAACGAGCGTCGGGAAGCCCGAGTACTCCATGCTGACGTCGTACTGGTCCGTGTAGAAGTACGGGATGCTGTCCAGCGTGGCGTCGAGGCCGAGCATCGCCTTGGCTGCCACCTTGCCGCCATTCAGGGCATTGGACCAATGCTCGCTGCGGTGGTGTTCCCCGGTGAACGGGTGCAGGGCGTTGGCGACGTCGCCGGCGGCGAAGATCCCGGGCGCCGAGGTCCGCAGCGACGCGTCGGTGAGGATGCCGTTGCGGATCCCGAGCCCGGCCGCCTCGGCCAGACCGACCTCCGGCACAACGCCGACGGCGATGACCACGAGGTCGGCGGGCAGGACTTCGCCCGAGTCGGTGACCACCGCCGTCGCCCGTCCAAACCACCCCTGAATCTCGGCAGCGGACGCCGGAAGCCTGAACCGTACCCCGTGGGCCTCGTGCAGCCCGCGGAAGAAGCCGCCCAGGTCCGGGCCAATCGCCGCGCCCAGCGGCACGTCCTCCAGCCCCATCAGGGTGACGGTGTTTCCAAAGGTGCTGGCGGCAGCGGCCAGTTCCATCCCGATCCAGCCGGACCCGACCATGACCACGTGCAAACCGCCGCCGGCGAGGCGGGCGTGCAGACGCCGGCTGTCTTCGACCGTCCGGAACGTGCTGACGCCCTCGAGCCCGCTGCCGGGCAGCGGGATGGTCCTGGGCCGCGCTCCCGTGGCAAGCAGGAGTGAGCCGTACTCCAGTCGCCGCCCGTCATCCAGAACCACGGCGCGGGCAGCCGGGTCCAGCGCCGTGACCTGGACGCCGAGCCGGAGGTCGACCTCGTTCGCGTCGTACCAGTCCTCGGGCACCACCGGCAGGGCGTCGTCGCCGGCCTTGCCCAGCAGGTACTCCTTGGACAGCGGCGGGCGCAGGTACGGCTGGTGGGACTCGGCGGCCACCAGCACCACCGGACCGCTGAAACCCTCCGCCCGCAATGTTTTGGCGGCGGTGGCGCCGGCCAGCCCGCCGCCCACGATCACGATGTTCCCGACAGCCATGTCCGCTCGATTCCCGCGTCGGCGCGCTTCCGTTTTCTAAAACCGCTTGTCCTGACGCTAGAAGGGGGAGGCGGTCCCGTCAAGGCCTTTTGGGGAGGATTCGGCGTGGCGATAGAATGGCGGGGCAGGCATTGTGCTATTTCCAGGGACCAGCAGTAGCACTGCGGTTCAACCCAGCAGTGAAAGCCCGGCAGTAGCCCAGCAATAAAAGCCCGGCAGCACCGCAGCTGCGAACAGCAGCCCTGGAGCCTGTGACACCCCGAACCCTAGAGAAAGCCAGTATGCGAGTTCTTGCAGCCATGAGTGGCGGCGTCGATTCCGCCGTTGCCGCCGCCCGCGCCGTCGAGGCGGGGCACGACGTCGTCGGCGTCCACCTCGCGCTGTCCCGGATGCCGGGCACCCTGCGAACCGGCAGCCGCGGCTGCTGCACGATCGAGGACTCCCGCGACGCCTGGCGTGCGTGCGACATCCTCGGGATCCCTTACTACGTCTGGGACTTTTCCGAACGGTTCAAGGAAGATGTCGTCCAGGACTTCATCGATGAGTACGCCGCAGGCCGCACCCCCAATCCCTGCATGCGCTGCAACGAGCGGATCAAGTTCGCCGCCCTGCTGGAGAAGGCCATCGCCCTGGGCTTCGATGCCGTGTGCACCGGCCACTACGCGAAGGTCATCACGGACGCGGACGGCAACCCCGAACTGCACCGCGCTGCGGACTGGGCCAAGGACCAGAGCTATGTGCTGGGGGTGCTGACCCACGAACAGCTCAAGCACTCGATGTTCCCGCTGGCCGAGACGCCGTCCAAGGCCGAGGTCCGCGCGGAGGCGGAGCGCCGCGGCCTCTCAGTGGCGAACAAGCCGGACAGCCACGACATCTGTTTCATTCCCGACGGCGACACCGCCGGCTGGCTCGCCGAGAAGATTGAAATGACCACGGGGGACATCGTGGACGAATCCGGCGCGAAGGTCGGCGAGCACCCGGGCGCCAACGCGTTCACCGTGGGCCAGCGCCGCGGGCTGAAGCTCGGCACCCCGGCCGCGGACGGCAAGCCGAGGTTCGTGCTGGAGATCCGGCCCAAGGAGAACAAGGTGGTGGTGGGCCCGGAGGCCCTGCTCGCCATCGACGAAATCCGAGGCATCAAGGTCTCCTGGGCGGGGCTGCCCATCGCCGAGGTGGCGACCGGCGAAGAGTTTGACTGCTACGCCCAGGTCCGCGCCCACGGCGACCCCGTCCCTGCCCGCGCACACATGGCGGACAACGAGCTTTTGGTCACCCTCACCGAGCCGCTGCGCGGCGTGGCCCCCGGCCAGACGGTGGTGCTCTACCAGGGCCGCCGCGTGCTCGGCCAGGCCACGATCGATGCCGCGCGCTCGCTGCAGAGGGCCGCGCTCTAGCCGCCCGCCCCACCGACTCCAGCAAAGGGTCCCGCCAGTTGGCGGGGCCCTTCGTCGTCTGTACCCTCCGTCGTCGTCAGACTACCCGGCCGTCCACGGCGCCCGGATGTGCAGGGCCCTGCCGAAGATCCGGGCGGAATCCTGAAGAAAATGAGAGAAACCTTCGAATCGTGTAAATTTTGTGTCTCAACTCACAAAATGCAACGTTTCACCGAATGATCGTCTGGTTGAATCTAGGGATCAGCAAAGCGTGCCGCCCGACGAGTCAGTCGTTTCACTTCGGGTTGCGCTAGAACGCATCGAACAGAAAGTTCACAGATGGCAATGAACAAAAAGGCCTGGCACAGCGTCATCGCGCTGGCCGGGGTTTCCGCCTTTGCACTGACGGCCTGCACAGGGCCGACCGGGGGCGCTGGCGGGTCATCAGCCGCAGCAAGCGGTCCGATCGCCTACGGCACCACGGACAAGGTCACTGCCTTGGATCCGGCGGGCGCGTATGACAACGGTTCGTTCATGGTGATGAACCAGATCTACTCCTTCCTCCTCAACTCGAAGCCCGGCAGCGCAGATCCCGTGCCGGACCTGGCCGAGTCCGCGTCCTTCACCTCGCCGAACGAGTACACGGTCAAGCTCAAGCCGGGCCTCAAGTGGGCCAACGGCCACACGCTCGACTCCAAGGACGTCAAGTTCTCCTTCGACCGGCAGACCAAGATCAACGATCCCGCCGGTCCCGCAAGCCTGCTGACCAACATCGAAAGCATCACCGCCCCCGATGCCAACACCGTGGTCTTCAAGCTGAAGCAGGCGAACGACCAGACCTTCGCTCAGATCCTCAGCAGCCCCGCCGCGCCGATCGTAGACGATGAAGTCTTCCCGGCCGACAAACTGCTTGACGACGACTCGATCGTCAAGGCCAAGGCGTTCTACGGCCAGTACGTGATCGACACGTACAAGAAGAACGAGCTGGTCAGCTTCAAGGCATTCCCTGACTACCAGGGGGTTCTCGGCAAGCCGGCCAACGACGCCGCCACGATCAAGTACTACGCCGACCCCACCAACATGAAGCTGGACATCCAGCAGGGCAACATCGACGTCGCGAACCGCAGCCTGAGCGCCACCGACGTCGATGACCTCAAGAAGGACTCCAAGGTCAAGGTCAACGTTGGCCCCGGCGGCGAAATCCGCTACATCACGTTCAACTTCGACACGATGCCGTTCGGTGCCAAGGCTGCCGACGCCGATCCGGCCAAGGCGCTCGCCGTCCGCCAGGCCATCGCGAACCTCGTTGACCGGCAGTCCATCGCGGACCAGGTCTACAAGGGCACCTACCTGCCGCTGTACTCCAACGTTCCCAACGGCTTCCTGGGCGCCAACGAATCGTTCAAGGACGCCTACGGCGACGCCGGCAAGCCGAGCCTGGACAAGGCCAAGAAGGTCCTGGCCGACGCCGGTGTGACGACCCCTGTCTCGATGAACCTTCAGTACAACCCGGACCACTACGGCAAGTCCTCCGGCGATGAGTACGCCATGATCAAGGACCAGCTGGAGAAGTCCGGTTTGTTCAAGGTCAACCTGCAGTCCACGGAATGGGTCACCTACAGCAAGGCCAGCCGCGCCGACGAATACCCGCTGTTCCAGTTTGGCTGGTTCCCCGACTTCAGTGACGCCGACAACTACCTGACCCCGTTCTTCCCGGAGGGCGGCTTCCTGAAGAACCACTACAACAACCCCACCGTCAACGACCTGATCAGCAAGCAGCTCACCACCGTCGATAAGACTGAACGCGAGTCCACGATCAAGGATGCGCAGAATGCCCTCGCCAAGGACATTTCCACGCTTCCGTTGCTCCAGGGCGCGCAGGTTGCCATTTCCGGCAGCGGTGTCAAGGGTGTCGATTCCACCCTCGATGCCTCCTTCAAGTTCCGTTTGGGAACTATTTCCAAGTAAGGCTGCAGCCCTGCTGTCCTGACCAGCCTGCGAGGCGGGGCGCCCTCGAGGCGCCCCGCCTTTGCTGGTCATTGCCGCATCCTGCAGTTCACGCCGGCCCGCCCAAGGCCGCGACAGCACAATCTTAGGTACCAATGACAACATTGACTGAGGCGCCGCTAAACGACGCCGACGGACTTCTTCCGTCCAAGAAAAAATCCTCGGGTGGGGGCTTGGGGACCTACATCCTGATCCGGTTCTTCCTGATCATTCCGACCATTTTCATTCTGGTGACTTTGGTCTTCTTCCTGATGCGGGTCATCGGCGACCCCATCACTGCAGCCCAGGGCGGCAGGCTTCCGCCGGAGGCGCTCGCGCAGCGCATCCACGACGCCGGCTACGACCGCCCGATCCTCGTGCAGTACCTCGAATACGTTGGCCAGGTGGCGACCGGCAACTTCGGCACCACCATCACCGACCGCCGCCCTGTGGTCGAAATGATCATCACGTTTGGCACGGCAACCCTGGAACTGGCCATCAATGCCCTCATCGTGGCGCTGTTGGTCGGCATCCCGCTCGGGCTGATCGCCGCCTACCGGCGCGACAAGGCTCCGGACGCATTCCTGCGGTTCTTCGCCATCCTCTGCTACGCGACCCCGGTGTTCTTCGCCGGCCTGCTGATGAAGCTGGCCTTCTCCGTCTGGCTGGGCTGGCTGCCCGTCGCAGGACGGGCCTCCACCAGGACCGAACTGGCTATGGGAAGCCTGGCCGCACCGACCGGGATCTACTGGCTGGATGCCTTGCGCAGCGGCAACATGGCCGCGTTCGGCGATGTCGCGGCCCATTCAGTTCTCCCCGCACTCACCCTCGGGCTTCTGACGGCAGGGGTCTTCCTGCGGCTGGTCCGCACCAACGTCATCGGCACGCTCGGCAAGGATTACGTCGAAGCCGGCAGGTCCCGTGGCGTCAGTAATTACCGGCTCGTGACCAAGCATGCCTACAAGCCTGCCCTCATCCCGATCATCACTGTCATGGGGCTCCAGATTGCCCTCCTCCTCGGCGGCGCCGTCCTCACCGAATCCACCTTCGAGTGGAAGGGCCTCGGCTACCAGCTGGTGCAATACCTGAACGCCCGCGACTTCGTCGCCGTCCAGGGAATCGTCGTGATGCTGGCGGTCATCGTTGCCGTCACGAACTTCATCGTGGACGTCGTCGCAGCCCTGATCGACCCGCGAGTGAGGTACTAGCCATGAATGCAACCAAAGTAAGCGGGCGCAAGCAGCCCCTCATCTACCGGCTGCCGGTGATCTCGCATTTCCGCTCGAGCGTCGGGCTGCAACGCGGCATGCTCGTCACGGGCATGGTGCTGGCCGCCGTCTTCCTGCTCGTCGCCGTGTTTGCGCCGTGGATCGCGCCCTACGGGTTTGCCCAGCTCAGCGACGCCGCCGGTCCCTTCCCGACACAACAGCCCCCCAGCCCGGCCCACATCTGGGGCACCACGGTTGGTGGCTATGACGTCTACTCCCGGGTGCTCTGGGGTGCCCAGACGGCCGCCGTGGTGATCATCGTGGCCGTCGCGATGTCGATCTTCCTCGGCGTAGCCCTCGGCCTCGTCAGCGGCTACTTCGGCGGCTGGCTGGACCGGGTGTTCGTGGTGATCGCCGACGCGATCTACGCTTTCCCGTCACTGCTCCTGGCCATCGTGATGTCAATCGTCATCAGCCACGGGCAGTCCAGTTTCTGGGGAGGCATTGTCGCCTGCTCCATCTCCATCTCGGTGGTGTTCGTCCCGCAGTACTTCCGGGTCATCCGTGCCGAAACCATCCGGCTGAAGGCGGAGCCGTACGTCGAATCAGCCAAGGTGGTGGGCGCCTCCAGCATCCGCATCATGGGCCGGCACATCTTCAAGAACGCAACCCGCACGCTGCCGCTGATTTTCACACTGAACGCGTCCGAGGCCATCCTGACCCTGGCGGGCCTCGGCTTCCTGGGGTTCGGCATCGAACCCACTTCCGCCGCCGAGTGGGGCTATGACCTGAACAAGGCCATTGCAGATGCCTCCTCGGGCATCTGGTGGACCGGTGTCTACCCCGGTACGGCGATCGTCCTGACCGTGCTTGGGCTGACCCTCGTCGGTGAGAGCATCAACGACCTCAACGATCCCCGCCTGCGGGGCCGCAAGAAGGCCGTGGCAGGCAAGGGCGGACCAGACTCCACCGCCGGCTCCCAGGCTGCACCCGAAGCAGAAGCAGAAGCAGAAGTGAGACTTCCATGACCACCAACATCGACAAGCCCGGCGCAGGCGCAGGCCCGGTCCTTGACATCGACCGGCTCAAAGTCACCTTCGCCACCGACGCCGGGGATGTGTATGCCGTCAAGGACGTGAGCCTCCAGGTCAACCCCGGAGAAGTCGTCGCCATTGTTGGCGAGTCGGGATCCGGCAAGACCGTGACGGCCAAGACCATCCTGGGACTTCTGCCGGAGACGGCCATCAGCCAAGGTGCTGTCCTGATCAACGGCAACAACGTCATCAGCGTCAGCGAAGCCAAGCTGCGGGAGATCCGGGGCCGCGACGTGGCCATGGTGTTCCAGGAGCCATCCACCGCCCTCAACCCGGTCTTCACCGTGGGGTGGCAGATTGCCGAGGGCATCCGCGCACACGCCGGCAGCGGCGGCCGCAGCAAGGTCTCGGCCAAGGAGGCCAAGGCGCGGGCAATTGACGCCCTCCGCAAAGTTGGCATCCCGGACCCGGAAACGCGGGTCAACTACTATCCGCACCAGTTCTCGGGCGGCCAGAAACAGCGCGTCGTGATTGCCGCGGCGCTGGCCCTGAACCCTGGCCTCATCGTGGCCGACGAGCCCACGACCGCCCTGGATGTCACCGTGCAGGCCGAGATCCTTGAACTGCTGCGGGACCTGCGTGACAACTACGGGACCTCCATCGTGCTGATTACGCACAACATGGGCGTCGTCGCCGACCTCGCCGACCGCGTCGTGGTCATGTACCAGGGCGACGTCGTGGAGGAGGCATCCTCAAGGGTGCTGTTCGCCGAGCCCAGGGAGGACTACACCAAGAAGCTCCTCGCCGCCGTCCCGCACCTGGGCCGCAACTCCGCCTCGGAGGGCATGGTCGAACGCGCCCACCAGGGCGGCAAGGTGCTGGTCGAGGCAAAGAACCTGACCATCGAGTATCCGGGGCGGCTCGGCAGCCCGGCGTTCAAGGCCGTCGACGGCGTCAGCTTTACCGTGTCCGAAGGCGAAGTCTTCGGCCTCGTGGGGGAGTCCGGCTCCGGCAAAACCACCATCGGCCGGGCAATCGCCGGCCTGAACCGCACCACGGGCGGCAGCCTGAATGTGCTGGGGTACGAGATGCTGAACTTCAAGGAGCGCACCTTCAAGCCGCTCCGCAAGGAGATCGGCTTCGTGTTCCAGGACCCTGCGGCCTCGTTCAACCCGCAGCTGACCATCGGCGACTGCGTGGCGGAACCGCTGATCATCCACTCCAACCCGACCGCGGCCGAGGCACGCAAGAAGGTCGGCGAGCTGCTCGAGTCCGTGCAGCTGCCGGCGTCGTACGCTGACCGGTTCCCGCACGAACTCTCCGGCGGGCAGCGCCAGCGCGCCTCGCTGGCGCGGGCGCTCATCCTGAACCCGAAGCTGCTCATCGCCGACGAGCCGACCTCGGCCCTGGACGTGTCCGTGCAGGCCGTTGTGCTGGAGCTGTTCAAGGAGATCCAGCAGGAGTTCGGCTTCGCATGCCTGTTCATCAGCCACGACCTCGCCGTGGTGGACATGCTCGCCCACTGGGTCGGCGTGCTCTACAAGGGCAAGATGGTGGAGCAGGGCCTCGGCAACCAGGTGATGGGCAACCCGCAGCACGACTACACGAAGAAACTCATCGCCTCCCTGCCTGTTCCGGACCCCGACGAACAGGCCAGGCGCCGCGAGGCGTTCAAGGCCGTGCTCCACAGCTAACCGCCGGAACCGGGCACCTGCCCGATCCGGCGCGGCCCGGGCTCCGGCAGGGCCACAGCCAATGGGCATGCCCACCGTTCACCACGAACGGTGTGCATGCCCATTGGGGTCGCCGCGGGTGCCTGCAACGGTGCTTAACAGCGGAAGGCATTGGCCGCCGAACCCCTAGACTGGGTCAATGACCGAGCAGAACCCCACTCTTCCCGAAACCGATTCCTACGACCCGGCGGCAAGCTCCCTGGCCGGTTCCGTGGATCCCGCGGTCATGGCGGAGTTGCTGTCAATCCGCTCCAGCATCGACAACATCGATGCCACCTTGGTCTTCCTCCTCGCCGAACGCTTCAAAGCCACCCAGAAGGTCGGCTTCCTCAAGGCCGCGCACCAACTTCCCGCCGGGGACCCGGGCCGCGAAACGGCGCAGATCGCCCGGCTGCGGCACCTCGCCGCCGAAGCCCACCTGGACCCGGCCTTCGCGGAGAAATTCCTGAACTTCATCATCGGCGAGGTCATCCGCCACCACGAGGCCATCGCCGAGGACCACCAGGCCGCCCAGGCCTCCGGCTCCGCGGACGCCGCCCGCGCCGCAGACGCCTAGCCATGGCAGCACCAGACGCGCCCGCACCGGGCCAGGTGACCGCGACCGCCCTGGGCCCCTGGCCGGGCGAGGACCCGGCCGAGGCCGCCCGGATCATCCGCGGTGAACTGGGCAGCCCGCACCTGCCGTTCCTCGCCGAGCTTCCCGATCGCGGCGTCGGCTCCGATTCCCTGGGCCGGACCGCCTCTTTGCTCGTGGAACTAGCTGTCGACGTCCAGCCGCATGGATGGCGGTTCGTGGACCGGCCCGGCAAGGACCTGCAGCGGGCCAAATCGGCCCTGTCCACCGACATCAACATCCTGGCGGACGTGATCGGCGTCGAGGAAGCACCGTCGGACGATATCAAGATCCAGCTGCGCGGGCCGCTCAGCCTTGCCGCCGGGCTGCACCTGCACAACGGCGAGCGGGCCCTGATCGACTATGGTGCCCGCAGGGACATCGCGGATTCGCTCGCAGCGGGCGTGGAAGGCTACCTCAAGCGGGTGGCGGCGGCTGCCCCCGGTGCCCGGATCGTCGTCCAGATCGATGAACCTGAGATCGCGTCGGTGCTGGCCGGCACCATTCCCACCGCCAGCGGTTACCGGACCCTGCGTTCGGTGCCAGGCCGGGAAGTGACCGAGTCCTGGCAATTGGTGATCGACGCCCTCCGGGCCGCGGGCGCCGTCGAGACCGTTGTGGCCGTCTCCGAGGTCGAGGCGCCGTTCGAGCGGATCCTGGCGGCAGGCGCGGATGGAATCGCCGTGCCGCTTCGGGCCCTGACCTCGCGCCAGTGGGAACAACTCGCCGGCGCGGTGGAGGCCGGCAAGCGGCTCTGGGCCGGCGCGCTGGACGTGGCTGATCCTGCCGCGTCGCTGCCAAGGGTCCGCGACGTCGTGGAAAACGTCTGGCGCCCCTGGCGGCAGCTGGGTCTGCCCGCGTCCACGCTGGGGGCGCTCCGGGTCACGCCGTCGGAGGGCCTGGCGCGGCACTCACCCGCGACTGCGGCGGCGGTCCTGACCCGGCTGACCCAGGTGGCGGACGGGCTCAACCAGCTCGCCCTCGGCTAGCGCGGCACCTTCGGCCGCCGGCGGCCGGGGCGCAACCGGGCCCGCGGTGCCCCCGCTGTGCCCCTGCGGGCCCCGGTCAGACCCTGCTTTCCCAGGCGTCCGGTCGGGCGTGCCCTGGCAGGTAGCCCGGCGCCGCAATACCGCCGGGGTAGGGCTCGAGCCGGTAGTCGAAATGGCCGGCGTAGACCAGCACCAGACCAAGCTGGGGCTGGATCACCTTGACCTGGATCCGGTGCCTGCCGCCGTGCTGCGGCTCCCACCACTGCTCGGCGTAGGCCTTGGCGTCGAGGGCCGCCGGCAGCGGAACCCGGAGCGGTCCCAGGAACAGCCGCGACGCCTCGGACACGCCGCGCAGCCGGCCCTCCGGCGTGACGCTGAGATTGAGGTCGGTGACGAGCCGCCGGTGCCGGCCCACGTAATCCACGAGCCCGGGCCCACGCCCGCCGTTATCAGGCCCGCCGTCATCAAAGCTGGTCGTGTCCTGGAACAGCCGGGTGGTGCCCGGGAAGAAGATTTCCCGGCGGGCCGTCAGGCTGGACCTGCCGAACGGGTCCAGGTGGGCGTGGTTCTCGATCCGGAAGCGGACGCCCTCGCCGTACTCGGGGAAGAAGGCCTGCTCGCCGGTGGTGAGCCGCAGCAGGGGACGCAGCCAGGCCTGCCGGCAGCCGACGACGTCGAACACCCCCTCGCCGACGCCGTAGTGGCCGGATCCCGGTGCCAAAGCAAAGTATTCTTGAAGCTCCGGCTGCAGTCGGGCAAAGTCGCTGCCCAGGGCTCGCTGGTAGATCGGGGTGTTCACGGGTTCCTCCTGCGGTCCGGGCCGGTTCACTGGGCCTGTCCACAGCATGCAGGACAACGCGGCAATTGTCACAGCGTCCCATGCATCGGCGCGGTTCCGGGCCGGTTCCGGGCCGGTTCCGGCGGCGGTGGCAGGCCCGGTTCCACCATGCCGGTGGGCCGCCCGATACGACAAAGCCAATTCAATGGGGGAATATATAACTATGAAGGCACGCATTCTGGTAGTGGATGATGACGAGGCTCTGGCCGAGATGATCGGTATTGTGCTGCGCAATGACGGCTTCGAACCCGTCTTCTGCGCGGACGGCGCACAGGCGCTGGACGTGTTCCGCTCCTCCAAGCCCGACCTCGTCCTGCTCGACCTCATGCTTCCGGGGATGGACGGCATTGAGGTCTGCCGCCAGGTCCGTGCCGAGTCCGACGTCCCGATCGTGATGCTCACGGCCAAGGCGGATACTTCGGATGTGGTCCGCGGCCTCGAGTCCGGTGCCGATGACTATGTGCCCAAGCCGTTCAAACCCGCCGAGCTCGTCGCCCGGGTCCGGGCCAGGCTCCGCCCGGGTGACCAAAAGGCACCGGAAACCCTGCGGATCGCCGATGTCACGATCGACGTGGCCGGCCACCTGGTCAGCCGCGGCAACGACCGGATCTCCTTGACGCCGCTGGAATTCGACCTCCTCGTCGCCCTGGCCCGCAAGCCGTGGCAGGTGTTCACGCGCGAACTGCTCCTGGAGCAGGTCTGGGGCTACCGGCACGCCGCCGACACCCGGCTGGTCAATGTCCATGTCCAGCGGTTGAGGTCCAAGATCGAACGCGACCCGGAAGCCCCCGAAGTTGTATTGACGGTCCGTGGTGTCGGCTATAAAGCAGGTTCCTGAGCCTGCGGACCGCAGTGTCCGGCAGTCCATAGCAACGGATACGGCGGCGCCGGCCGAGTCAGCCGCACCATCGGCCGAGTCAGCCGCGTCGCCGGCTGAGTCGTCCGTGGCGTCATCGGCCGAGTTATCCGCGGCGCCGGCCGAGTCATCTGCGGCGTCATCGCCAGAGACGTCCGTGCCCCGCGCGCCCGAAACGCCCCGCGGCGGGCCGGGCCCGTGGCGGCGTCTGGCCTTCCGGACCCGCTTGTGGGCCAAACGCGCGAGGATCGTTGGCGTCCGGGTCGCGCGGCTGGTCCGCACGGGGATGCAGCGCCTGTGGCCCGGCATCCTGTACCTGCTCCGGGCTGTACAGCGGAAGTGGCGGCGTTCGCTGCAGTTCCGGACGGTCCTGACCACGCTGATGCTTGCCATGGGCTCGTTCGCGGTGGTGGGCGCCTACCTGTCCAACCAGATCGCCAACAACCTGTTCCAGGAGCGGCTCGCCCAGGCCGAATCGGAGACGCGGTACAACGTCAAGCAGGTCCAGGACACGTTCGACGGTGCCCAGGTCACCGACCAGTCGAGCGTCATCACCCTGGTCTATGACACCCTGAACGCGGTCGAAGGCCGCGGATCCGTGATCCAGCGGCGCTACGTCTTCGAGGCCATGCCGGAGCAGACCAAGCCCCGCAACCGTTGGGTTGAATCCCGGGCCTCGGACCAACTCACCATCGGCGTCATCCCCCCGGACCTGCGCAAGGCTGTGCAGGAGTCGGGCAAGGACCAGTACTGGGCGTCCACCCAGTTCCCGGTAGGGACCGAAGACCGGCCCGGCATCGCCGTCGGCAACAAGGTGACCTTCAACGGCACCGTCTATGAGCTCTACCTCATCTACGACCTCAACACGGCGCAGAAGACCCTCGACGAGATCCAGAATGTCCTGCTGGCCGGCGGCGCGCTGCTGGTGCTCATGATCGGCGGCGTCGCCTGGTATGTGACCCGCAACGTGGTCAGCCCGGTCAGCCATGCCGCCGTCGTCTCCGAGAAGCTCGCCGCCGGCCAGCTGCAGGAGCGCATGGTGGTCAAAGGCGAGGACGAGGTTGCCCGCCTGGGCGCCTCGTTCAACCACATGGCCGCAAGCCTCCAGGAACAAATCACCCAGCTGGCCACGCTGTCCCAGATGCAGCAGCGGTTCGTCTCCGATGTCTCCCACGAGCTCCGCACCCCGCTCACCACGGTGCGCATGGCCGCCGAAGTCCTTTATGACGCCCGCGAGGACTTCGACCCCATCAACAAGCGCTCCGCGGAGCTGCTCTACAACCAGGTGGAACGCTTCCAGTCGCTCCTGGCGGACCTGCTGGAAATCTCCCGCTTTGACGCCGGTGCCGCCACCCTGGACGCCGAGCCCACCGACATCGTCCAGCTTGTCGCGCATGTCATCGAGGGGGTGGCGCCCGTCGCGGCCGAATACGGGTCCGCCGTCACCCTCAACGCCCCGGCCGGCAGCGTCATTGTCGACATGGACGACCGCAGGATCGACCGGATCCTGCGCAACCTGATCCTGAACGCCCTCGAACACGGCGAGGGCCGACCGGTCAACGTTTCCGTGGCCGCCAGCGGCACCGCCGTGGCCGTGGCCGTACGGGATCACGGAATCGGTATGACCCCGGCTGAGGCGGCGCGCGTCTTCGACCGCTTCTGGCGCGCCGATCCGGCCCGGGCCCGCACCACGGGCGGCAGCGGGCTGGGACTGTCCATTGCCGCCGAGGACACCAAGCTCCACGACGGCTGGCTGCAGGCCTGGGGGAGCAAGGGACAAGGGTCGAACTTCCGCCTGACCCTTCCCCTGCGCCGCGACGAGCCGATCACCAGGTCCCCGCTCCAGCTCGAACCGGTCAACGTCGGGCTCCCCGAGGCAGGCCGCCAGCGCACCGTGGTGTTGCTGGACCCGCTCCGGACCGCGGGCCGCGGGACCGGTGTTGAGGGTTCCGCAGACGGATTCTCAGACGGCTTCGATGACGACTTTTCTGACGACGGCGGCAGCGGTGCCGCCGGCGGGGCTATCCCGGACGGCGGCTCGGCCGGCCCCCGGGGGACCGGGACGGAGGGCAGGGCATGAGTGGGGTTTCGGGCCGGTTTACCCGCGTGGGGGCCGCGCTGCTGGCGCTCATCCTGCTTCTGTTGACCTCGTGCGCCCAGATTCCGCGCTCGGGGCCGGTAGGCAAGAGCACGGACGAGAGTGCGGGAAACCCCAACGCCCCGGTCTTCTTTCCGGCCGCGCCGCGTCCCGGCGCCGGACCCGAAGCGGTGATCGAAGACTTCTACCTCGCCGGCAGCGGCTACGAGGACGACTACGCCGTGGCCCGGCAGTACCTCACCCAGGGTTCGTCGGTGACGTGGAAGCCGGACCAGCGGGCGCTCGTGTTCCGCAAGGCCACGGTGGTGGCCACCGGCGTCGAAAATGTCTTCAACTACCAGCTCGACCTCGCCTATTCGGTGGACGCCGACGGCGTGGCCACGCAGCTTCCCGAGGGCACCACCGAAAACATACCCGTCACCGTGACCCAGGTGGACGGCGAGTGGCGAATCTCCGATCTTCCGGACGGCACGGCCATTCCGGAAGAAACGTTCAAGGTCATTTACGGCGCGTTCCCGATCTACTTCTACGACCCCACGTTCACCTACGCGGTGCCCGACGTCCGGTGGTTCATCCGCAAGAAGACCGTCAAAGCCATGACGAGCGCGCTCCTGGGCGGACCCGCCCCCTACCTCAAGGGCGCCGTCGTCAGCGCGTTCCCTTCAGGCATCAAGCTGGCCCGCGAATCAGTGCCCGTGGTATCCGGCGCCGCGCAGGTGGATCTCACCGCCAAGGACCTGGTCGAGGCCTCCAACGAGGACCGGCTGCGGATGCAGACGCAGCTTGCCCTGACGTTCCGCAGCCAGCCGGATGTGATCAACGTTGAGCTCCGGGCCAATCAGGACCTGGTGCGCGTCGAGGACAACGGCACGGTCCTGCCTCCGGTCCAGGACGAAAGCGTCCCCGCCTACCAGATCGCCGTCAGCAACAATGACCTGGTCCGGTACGAAAACAACAGGATTTCACCGCTCCCGGACGTCCGGTCCGTCGCAGCCCTCTCACCCCGGGCGCCTGCGGAGTCCACCGAGTCGCAGGCCGCCGCGTTCCTCAACGCCGCCCGCACCACGCTGTACTCGATCGTTCCGGGCCAGCCCGCCCGGGCGCTGACCACGCGGGCCGCGCTGTCCCGGCCTTCGTTCGGCCGCTATGACTGGGTCTGGACCGCCGGGCCGGGTGCCGGCGGCGCCACCGAGGTGGTGGCCTACCGGCCGGTCGGTGTGGCGGAGACCGCCAGCGTACCCACCGTGACCCTGTCGCCGGGATGGCTCTCGGGCCGGACGGTGAAGGAGTTCCGGATTTCCCGGGACGGCACGCGGGCCCTCGTCATTTCGCAGCAGAACGGCAAGAGCAAGGTCCAGATCACCGGGATCATCCGGAACGCGGACGGCACCCCGAGGGACCTGACCGTGCCCCTGACCCTCCTGACTCCCCAGGATCCGGACCAAGGGGTCTGGGTGGATGACACCACCGTCGCGGTCATGAAGGCCTCCGCCAGCGATGCCGTCACCCCCGAGCTGTTGTCGCTGACCTCGGCGCAGCCGCAGCAGCTGGCGCCGTGGCCCGGGCTGACGGCCCTCAGCGCAGGCAACGGACCGGCCGAGATCTACGGCCAATCCGCCGAAGGGATCTTCCAGCGGCTGGGCAACGGCTGGTCACCGCAGCTCAAGGGCCCCATCGACCCCTCGTTCCCCGGCTGACCGGCGCTCCCTCGGACGACGGCTGACCGGCGCCCCCTCGTTCCCGGGCTTACCGCCGCCCCCTCGGACGACGGCGGTGCCGCCGTCACCCGGGTCCGGTGAAGGTTCCGCGAAGGTTCCGGCCATGGTGTTGTCCACATAGCGGCACGCCGGGTTACTACCGGGGGCGCACCCGGTCCAGGATCGGAGGATGGGCAGCCACACCACCCCGGTCCCGGCAGCGGACCCTGACCTTGCCCCGGCCACGGCCAGGGCGGCGAGACACCGCGGGAGCTACGCGCGGCCGCTGGCGAGGCTGGGCGACCGGACAGCCGAAGCGGCGGCTGAGGTGCTCGCCCTGGCCATTCCAGTGGACTGCGTCTGCTGCGGGGCGGAGGACTCGGCACTCTGCGGCGCGTGCTCCCGTAAGCTGCGCCTATTGACGCTCAGGCCGTTCCGGGCAGAGGCCCAGGCTCCGGCCCTGATTGACATGGACGGCTCCGTGCTGCTGCCCGTGGTAGCGGCCGGGGCATACCGGGCCGAGCTGGCGCAGTGCCTGCTGTCCTTCAAAAGCCATGGGCAGGCCCGGCTGGGCGCCGAACTGGCCCGGGGCCTGGCGCGCGCCCTCCACGCCGCGTCCGGGCCCGGGCAGGGACTCGTCCTCGTCCCCGTACCCACGAGCGCCGCCGCTTACCGCAGGCGGGGCTTCAGCCCCGTCCATGTCCTGCTCCGTCGGCTCGTCCGCGGCGATGAAATCCCAGGGTTCACCGTCGCGGACGCGCTGCGGAAATCCGTGCCGCCCGCGCGGAACACGAAACCCCCGGCTTTGCCCCTGTGGGGCCGGTTGCGGGACGGCCCCACAGGGGCCGGCTCCCTGTCCGGCGGACAGAAGGGACTGGGCCGGGGTGAGCGCGCCCGGCGCGTGCGCGGATCCATGCGGGCCAGGTCCGGTCCGTGGCCTGCGCGGGTCGAAGGACGTGCCTGCATCATCGTCGATGACGTGCTGACCACCGGCGCCACCCTGGCGGAGGCGGCCCGTGCGCTCCGGGCCGCGGGGGCCATTGTCAGCGGCGCCGTTGTGCTGGCCGCGACACGCCCGCCGGCCGCCACCGATGTCCGCGCCGCCATCCCCGCGGCGGCGCGGATGATCGGTGGGAGCTAAAAAAATAAACCGTAAAAGGATGAATAACAGGTGTCTATGAACTAACGTCGAAGATGGGTACCAAGAACAGATGTACCTGTCGATAGCGGCTCGGAAAGGGGCTCGACTGTCAGTCAGATCGGCCCCCGGGAAGTACCGCCGTCGTGTCACCGAAGTCATTTGGAGGGCACCATGGAGTTCATGATCAGCGGACGCAACTTGACGGTCTCAGACCGGTTCCGCGAATATGCCGACGACAAGATCTCAAAGATCGCGTCGTTGGGAGACAAGGTCCAGAGGGTAGACGCGAAGGTCACCAAAGAGACCAAAGCCCGCCAGACCGCCGAATCGCTCACGGTTGAGTTGACAGTCCTGGGACGCGGCCCAGTAATCCGCGCTGAAGCGAGTGCCGCCGACAAGTTCGCCGCGTTCGATCTCGCTTACAACAAGCTTCTTGAACGCCTGCGCAGGGCCAGGGACCGCAGAAAGGTCCACCACGGCCGGCATACCCCGAAGTCCGTCACCGAGGCGACGGCAGCCCTGGAGCCGGCCAGCCCCAGCGAACCCCTCTATGTGGAGGCGGCGCAGCAGCAGGAGACCCAGGCGACGGCGGCAGAGAAGTCGCCGTATGAGGTCGAGAACGATATTCCGGCCGGCGACTCGCCTGTACTGATCCGCCGGAAGGTGTTCGCCGCGTCCCAGCTCACCCTCGATGACGCCGTCGACAACATGGAACTTGTGGGTCACGACTTCTATCTTTTCGTGGACAAGGAGACCAAGGCGCCGTCGGTCGTCTACCGCCGTGACGGCTGGACCTACGGGGTCATCTCCCTGGACCAGACGTGCGAGCCCGGACATTCGAGTCTGGAAGACAAAATCCTGGCCTACCGTTCAGAGGATGAGCCCGCCAGCGCATAAGCTGGTGCAGACTTTTCCGACGAAGGGACTAACGTGCAAGCATCGCTGAGCCTGGCACAGGCACGGCGGATCGCGTTGGCAGCCCAGGGACTGGAGAAGGAACGGCCCACCGGACCCGTGAGTGCACGGGCGGTGGGCCGCACCTTTGCCCGGCTGCACCTGGTTCAGATCGACTCCGTCAATGTGGTGTCCCGCAGCCACTTCCTGCCCTTCTTCTCCCGGCTCGGCAACTACGACCGCACCATCCTGGCGCGCATGGCGGGGACCCACCCGCGCCGGATGATGGAGTACTGGGCCCACGAAGCCTGCTTCATCCGCCCGGACCACTTCCACGATCTCGTGCAGTGGCAGAGCCGCAAATGGGTGGGCGCGCACGCGATGGACCCCGAACTGCGCAACGGGGTGGCGGCCAAGGTCCTGGACACCCTGGCCGTCGGGAAGCCGCTGACCGCCGCCGAACTAACAGCCCGGCTCGGCCATGTGGAAGACCAGCAGCGGGACAACTGGGGCTGGAACTGGAACGCCGTCAAAAGGGTGCTGGAACATCTCTTCGAAGAAGGCCTTGTCTCCGCATCCTCGCGGACGGAGTCCTTCGAACGGCGTTACGCCCTCACCGCCCGGGTGCTCCCCGGACCGGGCAAGGATGCGGTGGCACCCGAACCGGATGCGGCCGCGGCCATGGACCGGCTGATCGACGCCGCGGCCCAGGCCCACGGTATCGGGACGGTGCGATGCTTCGCCGACTATTTCCGGACACCGCAGAAGGACGCCGCCGTCGCCGTCCGGAACCTCGTGGACAGCGGCCGGCTGCAGCCGGTCACGGTATCCGGCTGGGACCGGCCCCTGTACCGCCACGTGGAGGCGAAACTGCCGCGCTCGGCCACCGGACGGGCGCTCCTGAGCCCCTTCGACTCCCTCGTGTTCGAACGCCGGAGGCTCGAGGAGCTCTTCGGGTTCCACTACCGGATCGAGATCTACACTCCCGAGCCGAAGCGGAAGTACGGCTACTACGTCCTGCCGTTCCTGCTCCGCGCCGAGATCGTCGCACGGGTCGACCTCAAAGCGGACCGGGCCGGTGGGCGGCTCCTGGCCAGGGCCGCCCATGCCGAACCCGGCGCGCCGGAGGACACCGCCGTCGAACTCGCCGCGGAACTGCAGCTCATGGCAGAGTGGCTGGGACTGGACGACGTAGTTGTCTCGCCAATGGGGAACCTTGCGCCGGCGCTCGCCGAAGCCGTGGCTGCCCGGTAAACCGCACTATCCGCTGTGAGGGAACAGGCGCCACCGGCCTTGCGTCTCTCCCGTAGACTAAACACGCCAGAATTCGGCAGCTTGAGACTGGGAGCAACTTCACGTGGCATCACTTATCGAAAAACTTCTCCGCACGGGTGACAAAAAAACCCTGCGGCAACTGCGGAACTATGCCGATTCCATCAATGCCCTGGAAAGCTCCTTCCAGACCTTCACGGACGCCGAGCTCCGTGAAGAAACTGACCGGCTGCGCGAACGCCACCAGGCCGGCGAGAAGCTCGACGATCTGCTGCCCGAAGCGTTCGCGGCCGTGCGCG
Organism: Arthrobacter sp. P1_D4; assembly: GCF_056406115.1. Taxonomy (NCBI): domain Bacteria; kingdom Bacillati; phylum Actinomycetota; class Actinomycetes; order Micrococcales; family Micrococcaceae; genus Arthrobacter; species Arthrobacter sp. P1_D4. The sequence continues at coordinate 39,104 of NZ_JBFUAU010000018.1, forward strand.
AGGCCTCGTCCCGTACCCTCGGCATGCGCCACTTCGATGTCCAGCTCATGGGCGGCGCCGCCCTGCACCTGGGCAACATCGCGGAAATGAAGACCGGTGAAGGCAAGACCCTGGTGGCCACCGCTCCGGCCTACCTCAACGCCCTCACCGGCAAGGGCGTCCACGTCGTCACCGTGAACGACTACCTCGCCGAATACCAGTCAGACCTCATGGGCCGCGTCTACCGCTTCCTCGGCCTCACCAGCGGCTGCATCCTCTCCAACCAGGACCCTGCGCTGCGCCGCGAACAGTACGCCGCGGACATCACGTACGGAACGAACAATGAATTCGGCTTCGACTACCTGCGCGACAACATGGCGTGGGACAGCTCGGAACTCGTCCAGCGCGGCCACCATTTCGCCATCGTCGACGAAGTGGACTCGATCCTCATCGACGAGGCCCGCACCCCGCTCATCATCTCCGGTCCGGCCCAGGGGGACACCAACCGCTGGTACAGCGAATTCGCCAAGGTGGTCACACGCCTGCAGGCCGAGACCGACTACGAGGTCGATGAGAAGAAGCGCACCGTCGGTGTCCTCGAGGCCGGCATTGAAAAGGTCGAGGACTACCTCGGCATCCACAACCTCTACGAGTCCGCCAACACGCCACTGATCGGCTTCCTGAACAACGCCATCAAGGCCAAGGAGCTGTTCAAGCGCGACAAGGACTACGTCATCCTCGACGGCGAGGTGCTGATCGTCGATGAGCACACCGGCCGTATTCTCGCCGGCCGCCGCTACAACGAAGGCATGCACCAGGCCATCGAAGCCAAGGAAGGCGTCGAGATCAAGGCCGAGAACCAGACGCTCGCCACCGTGACGCTGCAGAACTACTTCCGCATGTACGACAAGCTCGCGGGCATGACCGGCACGGCCGAGACCGAGGCCGCCGAGTTCATGAGCACCTACAAGCTCGGCGTCGTCGCCATCCCGACCAACCGCGACATGACGCGGATCGACCAGGCCGACCTCGTCTACAAGAACGAGACCGTCAAATTCGACGCAGTAGTCAAGGACATCGCCGAACGCCACGAAAACGGCCAGCCTGTCCTCGTCGGCACCACCAGCGTCGAGAAGAGCGAATACCTCTCCCGGCTGCTCGCTAAGGAAGGCGTCCGGCACGAGGTCTTGAACGCCAAGAACCATGCCCGTGAAGCGTCCATCGTGGCCCAGGCCGGCCGCAAGGCCGCCGTCACGGTCGCGACCAACATGGCGGGCCGCGGTACCGACATCATGCTCGGCGGCAACGCGGAATTCACCGCCGTCGCCGAAATGGCCAAGCGCGGCCTGGACCCGGAGGAGAACTCCGAGGAATACGAGGCCGCGTGGCCCGAGGTGTTCGAATCCGCCAAGCAGTCCGTCAAGGACGAACATGAGGAAGTCCTGAACCTGGGCGGACTCTACGTGCTCGGCACCGAACGGCACGAGTCCCGCCGCATCGACAACCAGCTCCGCGGCCGTTCCGGACGCCAGGGCGACCCCGGCGAGTCCCGGTTCTACCTCTCCCTGACCGATGACCTGATGCGCCTGTTCAACTCCGGCGCGGCCGAGCGGCTCATGAACAGCTCGGTGCCCGACGACGTCGCACTCGAATCCAAGCTCGTCTCGCGTGCCATCGCCTCGGCCCAGGGCCAGGTGGAAGGCCGCAACGCCGAACAGCGCAAGAACGTGCTGAAGTACGACGACGTCCTGAACCGCCAGCGCGAGGCGATCTACGGTGACCGGCGCCGCATCCTCGAAGGCGATGACCTCCACGAGAAGGTCCAGTACTTCCTGGAAGACACCATCAACGCCTTCATCGACGAAGCCACAGCCGAGGGCACCGGCGATGACTGGGACTTCAACCTCCTGTGGTCCAACCTCAAGACCCTGTACCCCGTGAGCTTCACCCCGCGCGACGTCATTGACGAGGCCGGCGGCAAGTCCCGGATCACGACCGAGTTCCTCCGGGAAGAGATCCTTTCCGATGCCCGTCTGGTCTACCAGGCCAGGGAGCAGGCGATTGGCTCCGAGAGCATGCGCGAACTCGAGCGCCGGGTGGTCCTTTCCGTCATCGGGCGCAAGTGGCAGGAACACCTCTACGAGATGGACTACCTCAAGGAGGGCATCGGGCTGCGCGCCATGGCCCAGCGTGACCCTCTGGTCGAGTACCAGCGCGAGGGCTTTATCATGTTCCAAGCCATGATGGAGGCCATCCGCGAGGAGAGCGTCGGCTTCCTGTTCAACCTCGACGTCGAAGTGACGCCGGCCGAAGACGTTGTGGTGGCGGACGCCGAGGGCCAGCACACCGAACACCACGAGCCGCAGATCCATGCTGCCGGGCTCGAAGCCCCGGAGAAACCCGCGCAGCTGCAGTACACCGCCCCTGGCGAGGACGGTGCCGCCCAGACCCGGATCGAGGCGAAGGTCTCCGGACGTTCGGGAAACCCGGCCAAGGCCGCGGCGCAGGACATCGGCCGCCGCGCTGCGAAGAAGAAGCGGCGCTAGGCACGAAGCCAACACGGGAGGACCGGAGCATTTGCTCCGGTCCTCCCGTGTTTGCGCCTCCTTTCCCTTACATGCCGGGCATTCCCTTGCAGACCGGGCCCGGTTCCGCAGGTTCCTGCCTTCGGCCGGCTACTGGCTTCTGCCGGTTCTCTGCCTCTCTTTTCTCTTTTGCCGGCTTTCTGCTCGTTTTCTGCGGACTCCCTGCTTGTTTTGTGCGGACTCTCTGCCTGTTTTGTGCCTGCGGCCGTGCCGTTCAGCCAATCTCCAGCACGGTGACGCGCCAGGCCGCCGTGCCGCGCTCCAGCCGCAGCGCGACCGCGCGAACCCGTGATTCCTCGACCACCACCGCGCTGGCCTCGTAGACGTCATCTGACACGCGGCAGGCCCGGACGGACCTGACGGACGGGTTGCGGTGCAGCCTGCCTGCCGTTGGCGAGCTGCCGGAGGCAACCCGGCGGGTCAATGCGGCTCGGTGCTGCAGGGCCGCCAGGCAGCGCGGGTCCAGGCGCCGGGAGAGCTGCTGTGCGGGCCTCGTCCCGGCCAGCACTTCGATCGCCGCCTGCACGGTGCTCCGGGAAATCGCACAAATCTCGCGGGCCTCGTCAACAACGCGCAGCGGCGGTGGGGCCGCAGTGGCGTGGTTGGCCTGTGGTGTTGCCGTGCCGGACACAACCCGGAGGGCGGGGGCGTGCGGGACGGGGGTCGCCGCGGCTGAGCGGATCCCGGTGACTGCGTTCATGTCGGTTCCTTTGCTGATGGCTGGTGCGGGTGGCTTGCGGCTGATGCGGGTGGCTGGAACCGGGCGAATCTTCCGACCGGCTTGTCCTGTGGCCTTCGGTGGGCCGGGGTGGGGCCGGAGTTGCGGCCCGGCGTGTGGTGCGGCGGCCCCCTAGCGCGGCGGCGGGAGGACCAGGACCTGTCCGGGCCGCAGGAAGTGCGGGTCGGCTCCGATAGCGTCGCGGTTGCCCGCATAGAGCCGGGGCCACTCTCTGGCGATGTCGGCGTCGGAAGCCAACGGCCCCAGCGCCGCCGCGGCGATGCTCCACAGCGAATCGCCGGACCGGACCGTGACCTCCCTGCGGGCGCCGGGGAAGTCCTGTGTGCGCACATGGCGTGCGGCCAGGGGCCCGGCATCCACGATCGGGCTCAGCGGCTTCCACCGCGGATCCAGCGCGGAACCGGCTCCCGGCCCTTGTGGCTCAGGTGCCAAGGCCTCCCCGGGTGACGGAGTCCAGGATGCCGATACCGCTGCCGGACCGGGTCTTTCCGGTCCGGACCCGCCAGGCGCAGTGGCCGCGCTGGCCAGCGGCGCCGTCAGCAGCTGCAGTCCGACGGCGGCGAGCACCAGCCGCCGCATGAACGCCGGGCTGAACCGGGCCGTGGCGGCCGCCGCGCGGGTCCTGCCGAGGCGGTCCAGCAGTGCCGCCGCGACGGCGAAAGCGAGCGACAACACCCACCAGGTGATGACAATCAGCCCGGACGTATTTGCCACGATCCCGAGCTGGTCCTCGAAGGACAGCGACTGCCGGTGTGCCGAGCCGGACTGCCAGCGCTGAATCAGGAAACTTCCCGTAGCTGCGAGGAAGATCCCGAGCAGCAGGATGGCGGCGGCCATGGCGGCGTCGGCCCGAACTGTTTGTCTCGGCAGGGGGACGGGCAGGGGCCGGTCCCCGGGTTGCGGCGTCGCTGTCCGGTCCATGGGTTGTTCCTCCAGTCGAAATTAATATCGTTTGATGGTGTTTGATGTCATTTGATAACTTTGTAGTCTGTTTAACGAAGTCTGATCCTGTTGTGCTCGGTTTGTCTAGACGCAGCCGGAGCCTGTGGATAGGGGAGGCCTCGGATTGACCAGTGCGGGAGGGCCGCCTACGCTGGCGCCATGCGGTGGGACGCGTTGTTTGAGGACATGGAGGCACAGTTGGCCGCGCGCCAGCGGCTGGAATTAGAGGCTGAAATAGCCGAGCGTGCACTCGTGGACTCTGCGGGAGTGCAGCTCGCGGACCGGCTCCGCGGGTCCCTCGGGCTCAGTATCCGCGTGCATTTGTCCTCGGGGCGGGCGTTCGAGGGAGTGCTGAGCCACGCGGGCAGCGAGGCCCTGGTCCTTGATGAGCCCCAACATCAGGTACTCATTCCCTACGCCGCGGCCGCGTACTATGGGGGTCTTTCGCGGGTGGCGGTCTCCGAACCGTCAATCGTCCGCCGGCGGCTCGGTTTGGGCAGCGCCCTCCGGGGACTCGCCAGGAACCGTGCACGGGTGACGATATTTGCCGGTCACGGGAGGGCAGACGCGGGGCTCCACGGCATCATTGATACGGTCGGCAGGGACTTCCTGGACCTGGCCGTGACACGGGACGGCCGGGAACGGCCTCCGGCGAACGCCCGGCAGGTGCTTGCCATCCCCTTCGGCGCCCTCGCGGGCATCAGGTCCGTTGCTGCCGCGGGCGGCTAATCAGCCCGCCGGGTTCAGCTTCCGGCGGACTTCGCCTTGGCCTCTTCGATCATGCGGCTGGCCTCGGCATAGCGCTCCTGGATGTACTGCTCGAGCATCTTTTCCTCGACGCGCCACTGGCCGCGTCCGCCCACCTGGATTGCCTTCAGCTCGCCGCTGCGAACGAGCGCGTAGGCGGCCGGAGAGTTGATCTGGAGCTGCTCGGCAACGTCAGCGAGAGTCAGGAATCGGGGCATGAATCCATTTTGCCACCGTTGAGGCCTACTGGTGCCGTTATCCACAGTTTGTGCCTGTTTGGCCCCGGATCTTCCACCCGGGCGGCCCGGGCGCAACAATGGGGGTGCCCGGCATCCGGGAATGGACGGCGACGACAGGGGGAGCGGACGCATGAGTGGAAGCGCGGCAGCCGAAGGGGCCCGTTTGAAAAGGCCGTCCTGGAAAGACCCCCGGCTCCTCGTCGGAATCCTGCTGGTCCTGGCATCCGTGGTCGGCGTGGTCTCGCTGGTCGGTGCCGCGGACCAGACCACGGAAGCGTACGCAGCGCGGGAGCCGATCGCCGTCGGTGAGACGCTGACAACCGACAAGCTGCACCGGGTCAAGGTGCGGCTCGGCGAGGTGGAACAGCGATATCTGACCCCGGAGTCCGGCCTGGATGCCGGACTTGTGGCCGTGCAGCGGATCGGCAAGGACCAGCTGCTGCCGCGTGAGAGTGTCGGGCAGCTCGACGGGCTGGACCGCAAGCCCGTTTCCGTCACCGTCGAGGAGACCCTTCCCGCCCAGGCCGTGGCGGGCTCGCGCGTGGATGTCTGGGTGGCGTTGCCGGATACCCGCAACGGCTTCAGCGAGCCCTCCCTGCTCCTCTCCGGCGCCGAAATTGCCCAGATCACCCCGGGCAGCACAGCCCTGGGCTCCTCCCGTTCCACGGTGGTCATGGTGCTCGTCCCCGACGCCCAGATGCCCAAGTTGCTGGGGGCCCAGGCCAACAAAGCAAAGATCGCGGTCGTGTGGAACCCGGGCGGTACCTCGCGATGAGCATTCCTGTGGTGACTGTGGGGGACTCCCGCGATGACCTGGTCGGCGGACTGGAGCGGCTGCACGGGCCCGTGTCCGTTGTCCGTCGGTGCAGCGAGCTGGCGGAACTGCTGGCCGCCTGCCAGAGCGGGTTGGCCCGCGCCGCCGTCGTAGCGGCCGGCAGCGAAGAGCTGACGGCCTCGCTGGTGGACCGGCTGTCCGCCGTCGGCGTCGTCGTCATCGCCTTGACCGACAATCCGGAGGAAACTGTCCGCCTGCGGACCATTGGCGTGGCAGCGGAAGCCCGGGCCGTTGACGCCGCGGCCCTGGCGGCGCGGATTTCCGCAGCGGTGGCGCAGCTCAGTGGCACCGGAGCGGGGCCGGGGCCGACCGCGGGTGACAGCGCCGCGTCCGTCGCCGCCGCAGGGCAGGTGCCGCGGTCTTCCGGGGCGCAAACCGTCACCGCAAGCCCAGGCGCGAAGGGCCGGATCATTGCGGTCTGGGGTCCGGCCGGGGCGCCGGGCCGGACCCTGGTGGCCGCCAACATCGCCGGGGAGCTGGCCGCGGAAGGCCATTCCGTGCTGCTGGTCGACGCCGACAGCTATGGTGCCAGCGTGGCCGCCCTCCTGGGTCTGCTTGACGAGGCCGCCGGGCTGGCCCAGGCCTGCCGGCTGGCAGACCAGGGCTTGCTTGACGCCGAGGCCCTGCTCAGGATCGCCACGACCGTGCCGACCAAGGCCGGCGCGCTGCGGGTGCTCACCGGGATTACGCGGGCGGACCGCTGGACGGAACTGCGCGCCGCGGCCCTCACACTGGTGCTGGAGCGGGCCCGGGAGATTGCGGATGTCACTGTGGTGGACACCGGCTTCTGCCTCGAAGCCGATGACGAGCTTGGCTTTGACAGTGGCGCGCCGCGCCGAAACGCCGCGACCCTGCGAAGCCTGGAGCTGGCCGACACGGTCTTTGCCGTCGGGGCGGCGGACTCCATCGGGGTGCCGAGGCTCGTCCGCGGCCTCGCCGAGCTTCAGGCGGCCGTCCCGCAGGCGGCGCCGCAAGTGGTCCTGAACAAGGTCAGGACCTCCGCGGTTGGGCGCTCGCCCGAGCGCCAGCTGCGGGCCGCCTGGGAGCGGTACGGCCCCTCGGCGCCGTTGTCGGCGTTCCTGCCCTCCGACCCCGCGGCGAGCGACGCCGCCCTCCTGTCCGGGGCACTTTTGCTCGAATCCGCCCCTGAATCCGAGTTGAGGCACGCGATCGCCATTTTGGTTTGTGCACCTGCCCAGCGAAATAAGAAATCCTTTGTCTTTTCTTCTACAGCACGACGCCGGGCAAAGGGTTAGGGTCAACGTAAGGGCCGCAAAGAGGCGGCTGTGAACTTCTTTTATGGAGGCGTTTCGATGTCGTCTGGGTCCAGCGTGGAGGATCAGCCCGTCTCGATCGGTAGCAGCGAAAGCTACCTCGGGGATTACTACGAGCACCTCGCGGAGGAGGATTTCCGGGCCTATCCCCAGGAAGTCCTGACGGCAAGGACCGAAACCCACCGCCAGATCGCGGCGACGCGGAAGCCGGGCATCGCAAACATCGCCCTTCGTGACGAGGCCGACTGCAGCGTCCTGTACATCGTCACCGACGATATGCCCTTCCTCGTGGACTCCGTCAACGCCGAACTGGTCCGGCAGAACGCGCCCATCCACCTCGTGCTGCACCCACTTTTCGTAGTGACCCGCAACCGGGAGACCGGCAACCTCGTCAAGGTGGCCCGCGTCCCCTCCCACCTGGGCATCTCCAGCGGTGACACGGCGGCCATGCCGAACCTCTCCCACCTGATCGCCGAGGGCGACAACGCCTCGCACATGGAATCCTGGATCGCCGTCGAGATCGACCTCGTCGACGAGGAGAAGCGCGCGGAGCTGGTCAAGGGAATCTCCCGCGTGCTTGGCGACGTCCGCGCCGCCGTCGAAGACTGGCCGAAGATGCGCACGAAAGCCCTTGAAATTTCCGCGGATCTGGACCGGGTGGCCAACCGGGCGCAGATTGCCGAGCTGCGCCAGGCCCAGGACCTGCTCCGCTGGCTCGATGACGGGAACTTCACCTTCCTCGGCTACCGCGAATACGACCTCGTCAACGAATCCGGCGAGGATGTCCTGGAACTGCGCGAGGAAAGCGGCCTCGGCCTGCTCCGCGCCGGTGCGGACACCCGCCAGGTCCAGCACCTCACCGAGGCCGGCAGGAAGAAGGCCCGCGAGAAGCGCGCGCTCGTGATCACGAAGGCGAACTCCCGCTCTACCGTGCACCGCCCGGCGTACCTGGATTACATCGGCGTTAAAAGCTTCGACGCCGCCGGCAACGTCAACGGCGAACGCCGCTTCATCGGCCTGTTCGCCACGACCGCCTACGCCGGTTCCGTCCGCGATATCCCCGTAGTCCGGGAGAAAGTCGCCGCTGTTCTCAGCGACGCCGGCTTCCCGCCGGACTCGCACTCGGGCAAGGACCTCCTCGGCATCCTTGAAACCTATCCGCGCGATGAGCTCTTCCAGATCGAAATCCCGGACCTCGCCGCCATCGCCACCGGCATCCAGCGGCTGCAGGAACGCCGCCGGACGCGGCTCTTCCTCCGCCCCGACATCTACGGCCGCTTCATGTCCGCCGTCGTCTACCTGCCCCGCGACCGCTACACCACCAACGTCCGCCTGCGCATTGAGCAGGAACTGCGGGAGACCTTCAACGCCGTCTCCATCGACTACGAGGCGCGCATGACAGAGTCCGCTCTGGCCCGCCTCTTCTTCCGGATCCGGCTGCCCAAGGACGCCGACGTCAGCAACGTCAACAGCGACGAACTGGAGAAGCGCCTGGTCCGGGCCGCCCGTTCCTGGGGCGAAGGCATTTCCGAAGTTCTGCGCGCCCGCGGCGACGGCGCCAAGGAACTGGCAGCGGTCTGGGCCGAGGCGTTCCCGGCCGGGTACCGGGTGGACTACGAGATCGAAGACGCGCTGCAGGACATCGACCGCTTCGAAAAGTACGGTGCCGCGGCCGAACGGGCCGGCGAAGCCGTCAAGGAGCACCCCGGCGTCCACGTGTACCTCCCCGACGGCGCCGGAGCCACACTGGAAGAGGACGCCCGGGTCAAGCTCTACATGCTGGAGCCGAAGAGCCTGAGCCAGATCCTGCCGTACTTCCACAACCTCGGGCTCGAGGTCCTGGACGAGCGCCCGTTCGAGATCGAGACCGCGGATCACCGGGACTTCTTCCTCTACGACCTCGGCCTCAAGTACCCCGCCGGCGTGGATCCCCAGGCCACCGGACAGTTGCTGGGCGAGTTCTTCGGCGCCGCCGTGACCGGCGCCGTGGAATCCGACAGCTTCGACCGGCTGGTACTGCGGGAGGGCATGCACTGGCGCCAGGTTGTCGTACTGCGCGCTTACGCCAAGTACATGCGGCAAATGGGCAACACCAACTCCTTCGGGTTCCTGGCTGACACCCTGCTGGCGAACCCGGACGTCACCCGGGGACTCAGCGCCCTGTTCACCGCCCGGTTCGACCCGGCGCTCAGTGACTCCGGCCGCGTGCTCAGGGAGGTAGAGGTCCTCGCCGGACTGGATGCAGCGATCGAGCAGGTCGCGACCCTCGATGCCGACCGCCTGCTGCGCACGTTCAAGAACCTGATCCAGGCAACGCTCCGCACGAACTACTTCCAGAACAAGCCCCACATGAGCTTCAAACTGGATCCGTCCCTGATCGAGGGCCTGCCCTTCCCGCGGCCGATGTTCGAGATCTGGGTCTACTCGCCCCGGGTCGAGGGCGTGCACCTGCGCTTCGGCAAGGTGGCCCGCGGCGGCCTGCGCTGGTCGGACCGGCGCGAGGACTTCCGCACTGAAATCCTGGGCCTGGTGAAGGCGCAGACCGTCAAGAACGCCGTCATTGTTCCGACGGGCGCCAAGGGCGGCTTCTACGCCAAGCAGCTCCCGGACCCCGCGGCAGACCGCAGCGCCTGGATGGCCGAAGGTGTTGAGAGCTACAAAACGTTCATCCGCGGACTCCTGGACATCACGGACAACCTGATCGTGACGCCCGAGGGCGAAACCGTCCGGCCCCCGGCCGACGTCGTGCGCCATGACGACGACGATTCCTACCTTGTGGTCGCGGCCGACAAGGGGACGGCGTCCTTCTCCGACATCGCCAACGGACTGGCCGGCGAATACGGCTTCTGGCTCGGGGACGCCTTCGCCTCCGGCGGCTCCGTCGGCTACGACCACAAGGCCATGGGCATCACCGCCCGCGGCGCGTGGGAGTCGGTCAAGCGCCACTTCAGCGAACTGGACCTCGACACCCAGGCCGAGCCCTTCACCGTGGTGGGCGTCGGTGACATGTCCGGCGACGTGTTCGGCAACGGCATGCTGCTCTCCAAGCACATCCGCCTGCTGGCTGCCTTCGACCACCGGCACATCTTCCTCGACCCCACCCCTAACGAGGCAACGTCCTACGCGGAACGCCAGAGGCTCTTTGAACTGCCCCGGTCCTCCTGGGATGACTACGACAAGTCGCTCATCAGCGAAGGCGGCGGCGTCTTTGCCCGGCAGGCCAAGTCGATCCCCGTGTCCGCGCAGGTCCGTACCGCCCTCGGCCTCCCGGAGGGCACCACGGAACTGAGCCCGCCGGAGCTCCTGCGCGCCATCCTCCTAGCCCCGGCCGATCTGCTTTACAACGGCGGCATCGGCACCTACGTCAAGGCCAGCACCGAAACGAATGCCGAGGTCGGCGACAAGGCCAATGACTCCATCCGCGTTGACGGCCGCGAACTGCGGGTCAAGGTGGTTGGGGAGGGCGGAAACCTGGGGATGACCCAGCGCGGACGCATCGAGGCCGCGCTGCAGGGCGTCATCCTCAACACGGACGCGATCGACAACTCGGCCGGCGTCGACTGCTCGGACCACGAGGTCAACATCAAGATCTTCGTGGACCGGATGGTAGCGGCAGGCAAGCTTGAGCCCGCCGAGCGTGCGGACTTCCTGGCCTCGATGACCGACGAGGTCGGCCGGCTGGTGCTTGAGGACAACATCGACCAGAACATCCTGCTCCTCAACGACCGGATGCGTGTCTCCGAATGGAGCCCGAGCTACGAACGGCTCATGGACTGGCTGGAAAAGTCGGCGGACCTCAAGCGGGACCTCGAGGCCCTGCCCACCACGGACACGCTGCGCGAGCGCCTGCAACAGGGCCAGGGGCTGACCTCTCCGGAGCTGTCGGTCCTGGCCGCCTACGCCAAGATCGAACTTGCCACGGCTTTGCGCGACAGCGACCTCGCCGATGACCCGTGGTTCCGCATGACGCTGCGGGCCTACTTCCCGGAGCAGCTGCGGGAGAGGTTCGACGCCGAACTGGACACCCACCCGCTGCGTCGGGAGATCATCGCGACCGTGGTTGCCAACGACATGATCAACCTCGGCGGCATCACCTTCGCGTTCCGTGCCATCGAGGAAACCTCGGCCACGGAGGCCGCCGTCGCCAAGGCGTTCGTGGCCCTCCGCGAGGTCTACGAGCTCGACATCATGGTCAAGGAACTCAACGAACTGCCGGCGTCGTTCCCGACCGAACACTGGAGCACCGTCCACCTGGACATCCGGCGGCTGCTGGACCGCGCCGTCCGGTGGCTCCTCGGCCAAGGCTCGGCGTCCCGTCCGATCGCCGAGATCGTGGCCGAATTCAAGCCGCTGATGGATCCCATGCGGGCCCGGCTGCTCGACTACCTCCGGGGCGACGACCGCGCCCGCGTGGCCGAATGGCTGGAGAAGGCGCGCAGCTGGGACCTTCCGGAAGACCTGGCCCACCGCTGGGCGGAACTGTTCGAGAGCTTCGTGCTCCTGGACATCGCCAAGATCGTCCACGGCAGCAAGGAATCCGTGGCCGATATTGCCCACGTGTACTACACGGTCTTCAACCGCTTCCATGCAGATTCCCTGCTCGAACGCATCACCAAGCTGCCGAGGGAGGACCGCTGGCAGGCCCTGGCCCGCGCAGCCCTTCGCGATGACCTCTACTCCACCGTCTCGGACATGACGACGGCCGTGCTGGAGTGCACCCCGGCCGGGACTCCCGCCGAGGAGCGTCTTGCGGTCTGGGAGGGCCAGAACGCGGAGCAGCTGGGCCGGGCGAAGTCAATGTTTGACGAGGTCAATGCGCTCGAGGCGGACGACATGGCCTCACTGTCGGTAGCATTGAGGCTCTTGAGGTCAATCGTCCGACGCTAAGGGGCAGCCGTCCCTGGCGTCGCAAATGGAGGTGCTGTGGCAATCTTTACGGACCCAATCAGGGAACATGCTGATTTTGGCCCGGGGGATGCCGAATGGCTGCATCTCCTGGTCGGCGACTGGCAGATGGTCGCCGACCTCGCGTTCGCCGACCTGGCCCTGTGGTTTCCGCACCCGGAGTTCGGCTATGTGGCACTGGCCCACGTCCGCCCCTCCACCACGCACACGGTGTTCCACGCCGACTTCGTGGGGGAGGGGATCCGGTCGGACCTGCAGCCGCTGGTCGACAAGGCGTGGGAGAGCCGCGCGATCGAACGCTCCAACGAGACCAACTGGAGCAGCGACATGGCCCTGCGGGTCGAGGCGGTCCCGATGGTCCGCAACGGCCGCACCCTGGCGATCGTGACCTCCCATATGGACCTGTCGAGTTCGCGGATGCCGTCCCGGCTCGAGCTCACCTACCGGCAATGCGCCTACGATTTGCTGCGCATGGGCACCCTGGGCCTGTGGCCGGACTTCGCGTCGCCCACAGGCTCGCGCCGCGGCGCGCCGCGTGTGGGTGACGGTTTGATCAGGCTCGACGCCGAGGGGATCGTGCAGTATGCCAGCCCCAACGGGGTCTCCGCGTTCCGCCGCCTCGGCGACGGCGAGTCCCTCGAGGGCCGGTCCCTCGCCGAGGTCACCGCCGGGCTTCTGCGGGACCGGCGCATGGTCGATGAAACCCTGCCGCTCGTCGTCACGGGCCGGATGCCGTGGCGCAGTGAAATCGAGTCACGCGGCGTGAGTCTTTCGCTGCGCGCGATCCCGCTGCGCGACGAGCAGCAGCGGTTCGGCGCCCTGGTCTTGTGCCGGGACGTCTCGGAGCTGCGCCGCCGGGAGATGGAGCTGGTCACCAAGGACGCCACGATCCGCGAAATCCATCACCGGGTGAAGAACAATCTGCAGACTGTCGCCGCCCTCTTGCGGATGCAGTCGCGGCGCATGGTCAGCGACGAGGCCAAACAGGGGCTCGAGCAGGCCATGCGACGGGTGGCGACCATTGCCCTCGTGCATGAGACGCTCTCGCAGGGCCTGACCCAGAGCGTTGATTTTGACGAACTCATCGGCCGCCAGTTCAGGCTCTCTGCCGAGGTCGCCTCGCCCTCGCAGCAGGTCAAGACACAGCGTTCCGGCCTCTTCGGCGAACTGCCGAGCGACTTCGCCACACCGTTGGCCCTGGTCATCAACGAGCTGGTCACGAACGCCGTCGAGCACGGGCTGGAGGGGCGCACCGGTACCGTCTGGCTCGTCGCCGACCGGTCGGAGAGCGAGGACGGGGATGAACTTCTCACCGTGACGGTGGAGGACGACGGCGTCGGACTGCCGGACACGCCGTATGTCGAGGGCCTGGGCCTGCAGATTGTCCGCACGCTGGTCATGAGTGAACTTGGTGGCACCATCCACTGGCAGGGAAGGGACGGCGGGGGAACCGCCGTCCAGATTGTCCTGAGCCTGACGCCGCGCTGACAGCCTGACGCCGGGGGCACTGATGCCGGGCGCACCGGCTTAAACGGGCAATGGCCGCGGACCTGTGGGTCCGCGGCCATTGCTGCAGGCTCGTGCGATCGTTGCCGGCACCGTAGCTATCGGTGCTTGGGCAGCAGAATCAGGAGGCGCGCCGTGCCCTTGCTGCGCGGCGCTTGAGGGCGCGGCGCTCGTCCTCGCTCATGCCGCCCCACACTCCGGCATCCTGGCCGGACTCCAACGCCCACTGCAGGCAGGTGTCCACGACCGGGCAGCGCCGGCAAACACTTTTCGCTTCCTCGATCTGCAGGAGGGCAGGGCCGGTGTTTCCTACGGGGAAGAACAGCTCCGGGTCCTTGTCAAGGCAGGCTGCGCGGTTACGCCAATCCATGCTGATCAGTCACTCCATTCCTGGGAACTCGTTAAATGCCTTTGTGAAATTATTCACTAGAGGCTTCATAAGAAAAGGGCCCATTGGGGCCCCCTCGGTCATCTGGATTAAGCGTGTCATGTTAACGCTGTGTAAACAAGGGGTAATAGAGGCCAAGATGCCTCGAGACCGTGAGCGATGCATCACATTCAGTGGCGGCGTCCTCACATCTAGTCGACTATGTCCGGTAGTGTGCCAGTGTGTCAAGGCCCCCTGTGAACCCTGAAGATCCCCGTGAAAATGCCGGCGAATACCCCGGTGAGAATCCCCGCGAAACCCCCGGTGAGAGTCTCCCTGAAAATGCCGGCGGGCCTCCTGAAGCAAATTCGCTGCCGAATCCGGGCGTAGCCCCTGGCGGTGGCCCTGTGCGGCCTCGGGGAATTGTTGTCATCGCCGTGGTCGTGGCACTGGAAGCCACGGCGCTGCTCGTGGCGGCCGTCTGGTACGGGACACAGCTTCTGACCGGGGCGCCGGTACTCTCTTTTTGGGGTGCCGTCTTTACGCTCTGCCTGCTGCTGGCCTTCTCCGTGTGGCTCTTTGCCGTCGCCCGCTTCCTGCTGCGGGGGTTCCGCTGGCCGCGGGCCGGTGCCCTCGTGGCCCAAATCTTCGTGCTGACCATTGGCTTCCCCACCCTGACCGGCGGCTATCCGTTGGCCGGACTGGCCATGCTGGTCCCCGCTGTGACGGCGATCGTGCTTCTGTTCGACAAGCGGGTCATAGCGTTCGCCTCACGGGCAGCCGGAGCCCCTCCCGCCCTGTAGAGGTCCGTCCCGTGCGGCGTGCCGCCCGGGGGAGATGTGGTCCGGGCCGCCGTCGGCGCGGAGGAGTTCCGGGCGGACGGCCGGGCGGAGCGCGGCCAGCTGGACCGGCGTCGCGCGGCCGTCGGAAATGACGACGGCGCGTCCCGGCGGAGGACTGTGCTCCGGTTCGAACCGGACCCCGAACGGCTCACTGTCCATGAACCCCCGCGGACGTATCAGGACCGCCCGCCCCTGGCCGCGCGCGATGGCAGCGAGATCCACCCGTTGCCCAAAGCCCGGGCCAAATCCCGCGGTGAGGATCACCCTCCAGCCCAGGCTGTTCAGGGACGCCAAGGCCCTGTTGGCCTCGGGTGAGAGCAGATCGGCGTCGTCTGCGAGCGCAATCGCTGTCCGGTCCAAGGTGCCCGCGAGTGCGCTGGCGTGGAGCCCGGACCAGTACTGGCCGGATGCGGTTCCCGGCCGTGGCGCGAGCCAGCCGCAAGCAGGGTTCATCCCCGGCAGTGCAGCCAGCAGCGTGCTTTTTCCCGAGCCGGGGCCGCCGAGGACCGCGAGAACGCCGCCGGAGGGCAACTGAATCCCCTGCGGCCGCAGTTCGTCGCCGCCGACCCCGAGGACCAAAGCAACCGCCGGGACCGGGACATCCGCCGGGCCGGGCATGGCGCCGGGCCCGGCAGCAGGCCCACGAGTCCTCCGCCCTGGACCGGAGCCGCACCGGGCCAGCACCTCGTCCACGGTCACCGACCCGGGCAGCGCGTCCACCCGGAAGGGCCTCTTCGACACGGCCCCACTCGTGGGACGCGGCCCGCCAGCGGCCGCTGGTTCGAACAGCTGGGCGGCGTGCCCGGTCGCAAGAGGCGTGGGAACGAAGGCGCCGAACACGGCCACGCGGCCGGGGACCGGTTCCAGCGCCGGAAGCCGCGGCCATGCGAGGTGGCCTTCGTCGGTAGAGCCTAAAGGGAAGAAAATCCGGTTGGGCAGGCCAGCGAAGAACCTCGCGGTCACCAGCTCACGCCCGCCGGAGACGAGGACAGTGATCCCTGCCAGGGAACCGTCCCGCACGATGTCATGAACGAGGTCTTCTGCCCAGGCCAGCGGCCCGGACCGGAATGCCGAAACCCAGGCGCCCCAGCCGCTGACCACCAGAACCAGCCCGGGCCGCGGCCGGCCCGCAGGCGCACCCAGCCGTGACGTGGCTTCTTCGGCGACCCGCCGCAGCACCCTGGCAGCCCGGCGCACTTCGTGCAGGCCGGCTACGGCGCCGACCCGGGATTCCGCTGCGGTGCCGCTGAAGGCGCCGGCGGCGTCAAGTATGTACAGGTGCGACTCCACCCTGCCGGCCAGAAGCTGCTCAACTGCGAGGGCCAATATTCGGTCCCCGGCGCCGGTTTCAGCGCCGACAAGGCCCAGATGCCCATGGCCGGCGGGACTCCAGCCCAGCTCCGTGACGCGTTGGAGTTCCGGCAGGTCCACCCGCCCCAGCCGGACTATGTCCCGCCCGGCGGGCCCGGAACCTGGGTGCGGCAGCAGGGCGGGCAGCGGATCTGCCACCGGCCGGCGGGGCGTTCGTGTGCCGAGACCCTGCCACACGGCCGCAGCGGCGTCGATCAGCGCCGCCGCCCCATGTGCCGGAGCCAAGGCCGGAGTCAGGGCCGGAGCCGGAAGCGGTGCCAGGACCGCGCCGTCGTCTGCTTCGCGTCCGGCGGAGCCGTCGGACCGGAAACCGGCGGCTGCCGGTGGCCGGGTTAGCTCGTCCGTGGCCGTGCGAACCGTGACCGTCCCGGGTGACCGCGGGTCGGCCCGGGGCGTCAGGGTGGCCGTCTGGAATTCCTCCGGAGCTTGCGCACCGCGGATCAGGAATGCCCGCCCGGGGCGTGCGATGGGAATCGCGGCCGCGAGCCCGGAGCCCATCGCGTCATAGGATTCGGGGCCGGACTGGACCCGGAGCGCGATGCATGTGGTGACGTTGGCCCTGATGTCGGCGTTCAGGGCTCCCTGCGGGCGCTGGGTGGCCATGATGAGGTGTATCCCCAGTGACCGGCCGATGGCGGCAATCCTCATAAGCTCGGCGAGGGCGCCGGGCGCTTCGTCCACCAGGATCCTGAACTCGTCAACGATGATGACCAGAGAGGGGACTGGCGGTCCGGCGGCCGGTGACGCCTCGTAGGCCGCGAGATCCGGGGCATTGGCCCGGGCGAGCAGTTCCTCCCTCCTGCGGACCTCGGCCCGCAGGGAAACCAATGTGCGCTCCACCTGCGCAGCGCCCAGATCGGTCAGCATGCCGACGCAGTGCGGGAGGCCGGTGAGTGGGCCCAAGCCGGAGCCGCCCTTGAAATCTATGAAGAGCAGGTTGACCCGGTCCGGCGGATGGCTGGCCGCGAGGCCGGCGGCAAGAGTCCGCAAGAACTCCGACTTTCCGGAACCCGTGGTCCCCGCGACCAGGAAGTGCGGACCGTCAGCCTTCAGGTCGATCCGCACGGCACCCCGGACCGCTGCGCCGACGGGCGTACCCAGCCCGGTCTCCGCGCCGCTCCGGGACCAGCGCCGGGAAATGTCCTGTGCAGCGAGGGGAAGGACGTCTGACAGGCTGCAATGATGCGGGATGGCCGGCGGGGGAGTCGCCGGCGTACGCCGTGCGGCACTGAACCCACGGCAAAAGCGGTCAAAGACCTCGGCCGGGACCAGATCCGGCACGAAGTCCACGGGCGGGGACCCAGGCCTGATCAGGGCGCCGCGCCGGCCGAGGACAATGCCAGGGTGTACGCCGGAACCGGGCTCCGGCGAGCACTCGATCACCCTCCATCCGTGCGCCGCCGCCATTGCCCTGAATGGCGGGCCGGCTCCAGCAGCGCCCGGACCGGGCGCGGCACCTGACTGCGCCGGAGAGTTCCAAAGAATGAGGACACCGCGGTCGAATCCTTCGCCATGAACCGGAGGACCGCCTGGTCCGCCTGGATCGCCGGGACCGCCAGGGCCGCCGGGGCCGCCGGGACTGCCGGGACTGCCGGGGCCGCCGGGATCGCCGGCCAGCACGGCCGCAGTGGTGGCGTCGTTCGCGGACAGTGTGACGCCGGGCAGGAAGCGCGCCGGCAACGGCACCGTGTCCGCCGGGCCATGCAACAGCAGTCGGGTGCTCTCCGCCAGGGGATAGGCGGCCAGTTGCAGGATGAACGAGCGCATCAGTCCGGCCGTCGCGGGCGCGGGGCCGTGGACGGTCACCACCGCCGGGACCGGGTCCAAGGTCAGGGGCACCTGGCCGAGCGGCGGTGGCCGAAAGCCGGCGTCGGGTGGTTCGGGCCGGATGTTCGCGCTCTGTTCCGCCAGCCCGAGCCGCAGGCAGATGTCCGGCGGCTCCCCGCCAGGCGCACGGGCTGTGGGGGGCACCGCAGCCGCGCAACCAATGGTCAGGTCAGCCGCGGAGGGTGCGGCGTGCCGGCGTCGTTCCCTGTCCTGCAGGGCGGCCCCCGCCACAGCGGCCTGGAACTCGCGGCGCTGGCGGCGGCCCGAAAGAAACGGGACCAGGACGGACACGCCAGAGACTGCGGTGAAGGCCAAGAACATCCACATGCCGGTGAGAAATGCCAGGCCGACGCCGACCAGGAGCGGCAGCACCGCGGCCAGCGCCATGGCGGCGCGGTGGCCTGGGGCGGCGGTGCCGCGGACAACCAGCGGCGCGGCAACGCTGGAGCCTGCCAGCGACGTCACGGCGTCCGGGGCAGCACGGGGCACACCCGATGGCCAGAGCCGGAGCGAGATAGTGGAGTCGCCGCAGCGGATCGAGGACGCCGTGGTCACCGGGGCCTTTCGCACGCTCCGGCCATCGACGCTGGTGCCGTTCGCACTGCCGAGGTCCATGATCGTGACGTCCGAGTCCGCCACGTCCAGGCGCGCGTGCTCCCGGGAGAGCGCGGCATCAGGGATCACGACCTCGGTGCCGGCGCGTCCGATCCGGAACCTTCCCCGCCGCAGGGCGACAAGCGTGCCCGCGCCGGGACCGCTGTCCACGGCGAGCAGCAACGTGGCAGCGTGCCGTTGGCCCGGCCCGGAGCGGAATGCCGCGCCCGATCCCGTCACGAGCCCAGCACCCTCAACCGGCACAGCACCCTCAACCGGCCCAGCACCCTCAACCAGCACAGCACCCTGGACCAGGGGAGGCACGCCAACGGTCATGACGGCGACCGGAGCTCCCCGGACCGACAGCTCACCGGTCCCGTAGCGCCGGGCGACGGCAGCCTCCAGGTCCGCGCCCGGGCAAGGGTCGGGGACCTCGACGGAGAGCTCAATGAGCTGCCCGTCCGGCGTCGTACCGGCTGCGGGGGCGCGCTGCATCAGGCTGCTGGGCGCGAGAGTGCAGTGGTAAATCATCCGCGGCATCCTTTCCGAGCGGCCGTCCGGTTCCACGGGTCCTGTTCCACGGGTCCGGTTCCACAGTAGGGAGACTCCGGCCCGGCAGTGCCGGGGAAAATGATCCATGTGGAAAACGCTTCGGAGCGGCGCCGCTGCCCCCGCCATGCGGGGCTCCCGGACCCGTGACGGGGGTGGCATCTGATCGCTGGGCCAGCCGCGATTCGCCGGTACCCACAGGGTCTCAGGTAGGCTAGACCAGCAGACAATGCACAACATTGCGCTGCCCGCATTCGAACCAGGAGAGTTTGTGACCGCTGACCTCGTCATCGTAGGGTCGGGCTTTTTCGGCCTGACAATCGCAGAACAGGCCGCCACTGAGCTGGGCTTGAAGGTAGTCGTCATCGACCGCCGGCACCACATTGGCGGCAACGCCTACAGCGAAAAGGAAGAGCAGACCGGCATTGAGGTGCACCGCTACGGTGCCCACCTCTTCCACACGTCCAACGACCGCGTGTGGGAGTACGTGAACCGCTTCACGACGTTCACGAACTACGTCCACAAGGTCTACGGCGTGCACAAGGGCGAGGTCTACTCCCTGCCCATCAACCTGGCCACGATCAACCAGTTCTTCCGGGCCAACCTCACCCCCGGGCAGGCCCAGGAACTGATCAAGGAGCAGGCCGGCGAACTGGCCGGCACCGATCCGCAGAACCTGAACGACAAGGGCATCCAGCTGATCGGCCGCCCGCTCTACGAGGCGTTCATCAAGCACTACACCGGCAAGCAGTGGCAGACGGATCCGAAGGACCTGCCCGCGGGCATCATCTCCCGCCTTCCGGTGCGCTACAACTACGACAACCGGTACTTCAACGACAAATACGAGGGCCTTCCGACCAACGGCTACACGGCGTGGATCGAGAAGATGGCCGAACACCCCAACATCGAGGTGCGGCTCAACACGGACTTCTTCGATGAGTCCCACGAGTACAGCAAGGGCAAGGTGGTCGGCAACGTCCCGGTCGTCTACACCGGACCTGTTGACCGCTACTTCGACTACGCCGAAGGCGATCTGTCCTGGCGCACCATCGACTTCGAAGAAGAAGTGCTCGACGTCGGGGACTTCCAGGGCACGTCGGTAGTGAACTACAACGACGAAGACGTTGCGTACACCCGCATTATCGAGCCGCGCCATTTCCACCCGGAGCGCGACTACCAGACGGAGAAGACCGTCATTATGCGCGAGTTCTCCCGTGCCGCGGAGAAGGGCGACGAGCCCTACTACCCGATCAACACGCCCACGGACCGCGATCGGCTCCTGAAGTACCGCGACCTGGCCGCGGCCGAGCAGGATGTCCTCTTCGGCGGCCGCCTCGGTACCTATAAGTACCTGGACATGCACATGGCGATCGGCTCGGCCCTGACCATGTTCGACAACAAGATCCGCCCGCATTTCGAAGGCGGCGCAAAGATTGAAAGCGGAGGAGTGGACGCATGAGCGCCGCAACCGACACCCAGGTAGATTCCGCCCAGCAGTGGGACACCCTGCAGCGGGTCATCCTGCCCAACGCCAGCCAGATGGACACGGTTCCCCTGTACATGGACATGGGTACCGCGACCGGCATCCAGCTTCCTACGGTCGGCAGCGGCGACGGCAAGAAGGCCCGGGCACAGTCCTTCAGCAGCTCCACCAAGGAAGCCCACGTTGAAGACTTCCTGTCCCGCAGCTCCACCAAGGTCCGTTCGGGGGAGCGGGTATCGTTCGGCAGCTACTTCAACGCCTTCCCGGCGAGCTACTGGCGGCGCTGGACGTCGGTGGACAAGGTCCGGCTTCAGGTCCGCACCCAGGGCGCCGGATCCGTCATCGTCTACAAGTCCAACGCCCGCGGGTCCCTGCAGCGCGTCGACACGCGGCGCGTCGAGGGCTCGGCGGAGAACACCTTTGAGCTGTCCCTTGCGCCCTTCGGCGACGGCGGCTGGTACTGGTTCGACCTCGTGGCGGGCTCCGAACCGCTTGTCATGGTCGACGCCGAATGGCAGGGCCCCGCTGTTGAGAGCACGCCCGGGTCTGTCACCTTGCAGATCACGACGCTGAACAAGACCGACTTCTGCCTCAACAATCTTCGGCTGCTGGCCGAGAACCCCGATGCCCTCAAGCATGTCCAGGAGATCCTGCTGGTTGACCAGGGCACGCAGAAGGTTGAGGACGCGGACGGTTTCGCCGAGGTCCGTGAATCTCTTGGCGGCAAGCTGCGGATCATCAACCAGTCGAACCTCGGCGGCTCCGGCGGCTTTGCCCGGGGCATGTTCGAGGCCGTCGAAAACGGCAGTGACTACGTCCTGCTCATGGACGACGACATCGTGGTTGAGCCTGAAAGCATCATCCGCCTGCTCACGTTCGCGGACCGCTGCAAGACGCCGACGATCGTCGGCGGCCACATGTTCGACCTCTACAACCGGACGGTTCTCCACACGTTCGGCGAGGTGGTCAACCCCTACCGCTTCCAGCCGTCATTGCCGAGCGAGGACATGGTCCTTGGGCATGATTTCCTGTCCTCGAACCTGCGCCAGACCTCCTGGCTGCATCGCCGCTGCGATGTGGACTACAACGGCTGGTGGATGTGTCTGATCCCGACCTCGGTTATCCGGGAAATCGGCCTCTCGCTTCCGCTCTTCATCAAGTGGGACGACTCGGAATACGGGCTGCGCGCCAAGGCGCACGGCTTCCCGACAGTTTCCCTGCCGGGTTCGGCCGTATGGCATGTTTCCTGGATCGACAAGGACGACCTCGTGGGCTGGCAGGCCTACTTCCACGCCCGCAACCGGATCGTGGCGGCGTTGCTCCACAGCCCCTACGAGCACGGCGGCCGCGTGGTGCGCGAATCGCAGTATGCGGACATCAAGCACCTCGTGTCGATGCAGTACGCGACCGCGCACGGCCGCGGCTGGGCGCTTGAGGATGTCCTCAAGGGCCCGACCGACCTGCCGGACCTGCTGCCCTCGAAGCTGCCCGAGATCCGGAAGATGATGGCCGGCTACTCGGACTCGATTTTCCAGGCCGACGCGGACGATTTCCCGACGCCCAAGATGGACAAGCCGCCGCGCCGCGGGCACGGCGTGTCGCAGCCGTCCAGGGTCACCCTCCTTCCCTGGGCCGCCAAGACGGTCGCACGCCAGTTGTTCCGCCCGGTCACCAAGACGAGTGCGGAACGCCCGCAGACCAACATTGCGCACCAGGACAACCGCTGGTGGCGGATCGCGCAGTTCGACAGCGCCATCGTCTCCAACGCCGAGGGAACCGGCGCTTCCTGGTACAAGCGGGACCCCAAGCGCGTGAGGGAAATGCTCACCGAGAGCAGCCGCCTGCACGCTGCCCTGCTCAAGGACTGGCAGTCGCTGAGCAAGCAGTACAAGGCGGCGATGCCGGAGCTCACGTCCCTGGATTCCTGGAAGAAGATCTTCGAAGAACACACCCAGAGCGAAGTGAAATAGCGTGACAACCACGATTTCCGGGGAATTGACCCGCCCGGGGCTCGGTGGTGGATTTCGGGATCTTCGCCAGTCCAGTTTTCTGCTGAAACTGCTGGTCCGCAAGGAACTGAAAGTCCGCTACCGCGGCTCCGTTCTGGGACTCCTCTGGTCCTATGTGAAGCCCGCTGTGCAGTTCCTCGTGTTCTATGTGGCCCTGGGCGTCTTCCTGGGCCTGGAACGCAGTGCACGGAACCCGGACGGCCTCTCGAACTATGCCGTGTATCTCTTCTCCGGAATCGTGCTGATCAACTTCTTCTCTGAAGCCCTCGGGAACTCCGCGCGATCGATCGTGAACAACGGCAACCTGATTAAGAAGATCTATCTTCCCCGGGAGCTGTTTCCGGTGGCGTCGGTCTGGGTCTCGGCCGTGCATTTCTTCCCCCAGCTCGTTGTCCTGGTGATCGGATGCGTCGTCGCCGGGTGGCACCCGGACGCCTTCCAGCTCCTGGCGGCGGTAGGCGGATTCGCCATTGTTGGCTTCCTGGCCACCGGGCTCGGGCTGTTGTTCGGGGCCGCCAACGTGTACTTCCGTGATTCGGAAAACCTCGTTGACATGCTCCTGATGGTGGCGACCTGGGCATCGCCCGTCATGTACTCCTGGACCATGGTGGAAGCAAAGCTGGGACCCGGGCTCTTCGCCCTCTACCAGGCAAACCCCATCACGGTCGGCGTCGAGTTGTTCCACTATGCCTTCTGGTACCCCACAACTGACGGTTCCGCCGCGATGCCGCCGAACCTGTTCAGCCTGTGGCTGCCGGTCGGCATGATCATGTCGCTGGTGGTCCTGGCACTGGGACAGCTAACTTTTCGGCGGCTTGAAGGCCGCTTTGCCCAGGAGCTCTAAATGGCCAACGCGATTGAAGTGTCCAATGTCAGCAAGGAGTTCGTGCTCCGCCACACCCGTTCCATCAAGGAGGCGGTTGTCTGGCTCGTGAAGGGCCGCAAGGGTGATCTTTCCAAGAAGTTCCACGCCCTGAAGGACGTCTCCCTGATGGTGGAGACGGGGGAGACCGTGGCGCTGCTCGGCCTCAACGGCTCCGGCAAGTCCACCCTGCTCAAGCACATCTCCGGCGTGATGCTCCCGGATTCCGGCAGCGTCTATACACGCGGCCGCGTGGCCGGGCTGATCGAGGTCGGGGCGGGTTTCCATCCTGACCTGTCCGGCCGCGACAATGTGTACCTCAATGGAGCGATCCTGGGGATGACGGAGAAGCAGATCAACGAACGCTTCGACGCGATCATCGAATTCTCCGAGATCGGCGAATTCATCGACACGGAAGTCAAGTTCTATTCGTCCGGCATGTACCTGCGCCTGGCGTTTTCCGTGGCAGTCCACACTGATCCCGAGGTCTTCCTGATCGACGAAATCCTCGCCGTCGGTGATGAGCCGTTCCAGCGCAAGTGCATAGCCAAGATTCAGGAACTGGCCCAGCAGGGCAAGACGCTGGTGGTTGTCAGCCACGACCTTGACCTGGTGTCGCGCATCTGTTCCCGGGGTGTCTATCTCGAGCATGGCAACGTATTATTCGACGGACCTATTCATGAGGCCGTTGCCCGCCTCCGGGCGTAGGCGGTACCGCAACCGGTAACGGCAGCGCATCTGTTGGGACCATGTCCACTGGACATGGTCCCAACAGGTTCCGGGCAAGCGCACCCAGTGCAAATTAACGATGACGTTGTTTGAAAACCGAAAGAGAACCGTGACCTCTGAGCCGTCGGCGGCTGTCCTGCCCCAGCCCCAGGGCTCCCCCGAGCGGCCCAGACCCGCCAGCAACAAGGGTGTTACCAGCGCGGGAAGGAACGGCCGGCGACTGGACATCCAGGGGCTGCGCACCCTGGCGGTGGGCATGGTGATCATCTATCACGTCTGGCCCGGTATTCTCCCCGGCGGTTTTGTCGGGGTCGACGTCTTTTTCGTCATCTCCGGCTTCCTGATCGTGGGATCGCTCGTCCAGGAACTGGCGCGTACCGGACACATCCGGCTCTCTAACTTCTACGCGAAACGGATCAGGCGCCTGTTGCCGGCTGCCACCACGGTTCTGCTGGCGACCATGCTGGGCGTCGTGGTCCTGCTGCCGCAGAACCGTTGGCAGTCCATTTCCCTGGACGTCATCATGTCCGCCCTGCAAGTGCAGAACTGGAACCAGGCCTTCAGCGTGGACAGTTACGCCGCGGCGACCGCCCTGGTGTCTCCGGTGCAGCACTTCTGGTCCCTGGCCGTGGAAGAGCAGTTCTACCTGATCATTCCCGTCATCCTGCTGGCGGGAGTGGCCGTCACTGTGAAACGGCGCTTACGGATCGAAACCGTCTCCTTGTGGATCCTGGCGGTGGTGTCGCTGGCGTCCTTCGTCCACAGCGTCGCCTTCTCGTCCTCCCAGCACGACATGGCGTACTTTGCGACCACCACGCGGATCTGGGAGCTGGGCGCCGGGGGCATCGGCGCCTTGCTGATTCCCAAATTGTGCCTGGGCCCGGTGCGGGCGTGGCTTTCGGGTTGGATCGGCCTTGGTGTGATCGTCTTTTCCGCGATGGCACTCTCCGTTGCGATGGACTTCCCGGGCAGCATCGCCCTCCTGCCCGTCGCGGGGACATTGCTGCTGCTCGCCGCCGGTTCGCCGGCGGCCGAACCGGCCACTCCGGGCAGCCCTGCCGGTTACTCGGCAAGCCGGGTCCTCAGCCTGCGGCCAGTGACCTACATCGGCGATCTCTCATATTCCCTGTACCTGTGGCATTGGCCCGTCGTCGTGATCTACGTCTTCCACCTCGGGCGGGTTCCGGGCGTCATCCAGGGAACCGCCATGGTGGCCATCAGCCTGGCCCTGGCGGTCGCCTCCTACCACCTCGTCGAGCAGAAGTTCCGGCACGGAACCCCATCCGCCCAAGGATCGCCGCCCGGACGGTGGGGATTGCTGCGCCGGAATGCCTTCGTCCTGGCAGCAGGACTGATCGTGGCGTCGACGCTGGCAGCGGCGGTGCCGTGGGGCGTCGTGGAAGCCAAGTCGCAGCAGCTGAACGCGGCCATGAACCTGCGCGACTATCCCGGCGCGACGGCGTTTGATCCCGTCCGGCCCGCCGCCGTCCCCGACGGCCTGCCCGTCCGGCCCGATCCCGCCGTCGCCGTGAAGGATGTGCCACTGACCTGGACGGAGACGTGCGGAAAGTTCAACCCGGCCGTCACCGGGGTTGACCAATGCGTTTTCGGCGCGCCGGACGCCACCCAGACGGTGGTCGTCGTCGGGGACTCACACGCCGCGCAGTATGTGGATCCGCTCGTGATTGCCGGCGCAGGCGGGGGCTGGAAAGTACAGGCCATGGTCCGGAACGGATGCCCCTTCACGGCAGCGCCGGCCGCCAATGGCACCACTGTGTACCGCGGTTGCTCCGAACAGAACAAAGCCACGTTGCAGCGCATCCTGACGCTGCGTCCACAGTTGGTGGTGGTATCGGGAATGGCGCCGGCCGGCTACCGCGAAGCCCTCAAATGGACGTGGGCCAGCCCGGAAGAACTCGTCAACGGCTATGTCCAGCTCCTGAAGCCGCTCCGGGAAGCCGGGATCCGTGTGGCCGTCGTGCCCGACACGCCGTATCCGGAATTTTCGGTACCGGACTGCGTCCAGGCCAATGGACCGGGCTCGCCCGCGTGCCAGTTCACCGTATCCGACGCCGGCACCGCCGCAGACCCCCTGCAGCTGGCCGGAGCGCGGGTGCCCGGCGTCGAGGTTCTGGATATGTCCGCCTATTTTTGCCGGCAGGGGATCTGCCCGGCCGTGATCGGCAACGTGCTCGTATACCGGGACAACCATATGACCAACACCTTCGCCAAGACGCTGGCACCGGCGCTGGCCCGGCAGCTCAGCTTTTAGGCAGCGGCTGCGGAACCTGTCCCGCGGGCCGCGGGCCCACGGCCCAGGGACCGGAGCAGCCTTCGGGCAAGGTGCCGCTGCAGGCTGCGGCACCTTGCCCCGCAGCCTGCGGCACGCCGGGGGTTCAGTTCCCGCAGGCGGTGACCTTGTAGAGCTTCGCCTCGCCCTGGCTGTCAATGAGCTGCACGCCGGGGTTCGCTGCGAGGTTGCGCAGCCCGGGGGGAGTGTGGTCTCCGCCGTGGACTTCGACCGGACCGAAGTCCAGGATGTAGAAGGCATTCGCCGCGCGGACTGCCTGGCAGACGCTGGCGTCCGTCGTCACGTTGCCCATCGAATCGTAGATCCGCTTCACATCCGGGGAGACGTAGCTCATGACATGCAGCTGGGCCGACTTCCGCTCACCCAGCGCGTAGGACAGCGCCGCACCGGTATAGGGATTGTCGATCAGCAGGGCATTATCGGGGACAGTCTGGGGCAGGCGCTTCATGAGCTGGAGCTCGTCGGTGGAGACCAGCGGCGAATCGGCGGCGAGCCTGTAGTTCCTCGAGCCCTGCTCAACCTCCAACTCCAGGCCGCCCTGCTGTCCCAGGGCGATAGCGGCCAGCACGACGGCGGCGATGCCTACGGTCCGGTAGGCCGCGGTTCCGGCGCGCCCCCAGCGCGGAGAGCCGTCAAGGGCCACCGCGAGGGCCTTGGACCGGCCGCGCATCGCCAGGACGCGGCGCCCTGCCCAGTCAATGCCGACGGCGACCAGCAGGACCGCAACCAGCGGCAGCAGGGCGGCAATCCGGTAGCTGTCGTTGTACCAGACGCCGGTGAGGACGTCCCGGGTTTCTGACTTGGTAAAGCCGGAGACCACAACGAACAGATAGGTGAACAAGGCGAAGACGGCAGCGATCCACACGCGCTGCCAGCGGTCCTGGAAGCACGCCCAGAGGCCGAGGAATACCAGGGGGGCGACGAGCCAGGCCAGTGCCAGGCCATCGGGGGAGATGGTGACGGCTTCGCCAATGGCCTTAGGAATGCTCTGGTACGGGCCCCAGAACGAAGCCTCGGGGGGTGGGCGCAGATTGGTCCACAGCAGGTCGAATGCGACGGCGTACCCGGCGACCGGCAACGCCAGCCTCAAGACGTACGAGCGGGCGCGGGCCTGCTTCCGCCGAAGGGCGGCGGCAGAGCGCCACACCAGCGTCACCACCATGGGCAGCGTCCACGTCAGCCAGGCCATGAACGTCGTGGGATGGGCGACAATCAGGCCGGTGAGCGCCAGCAGCAGGGCAAGTATCGAGGCGAGATCGCGGCGGACAAGTCCGGGCGTCAACCCGGCACACGCCGCTGCCAGGGCGACGCTGGAGGGCAACACGCTAATGGCCAGCAGGTTGGGATACAGGACCCCAAAGTCCATCATGAGCAGCGGGAAGGCACCCAGCGACGCCGCCGCAATGCCTGCGGCGACCAGCGCGGCCGGGCGTCCTCCCACCACTGACCGCGCCAACAGGAGGCATCCCAACGGCCAGAACACGGCCGCAAGGACGATGCTGGTGATATTGACGGCGAGCGGGACGCTCGCGCCCGTTGCCATGGCGACGAGGGTGGCTACAGCGTTCCAGCCGGCCGGGTAGGCCCCGCCGCCGGTCATCGCACCCAGGGTCAATGACGACGCCTGGCCGGTATCCAGGGCAAACCTGACCGAATTCAGGTGGAAGACGGCGTCATAAGTCTGGGAAATTGCCTGCGGGCTGCCGATCAGATGGACGGTGTGGACGGCGAGGAGCCCGCCGGCGATGACGGCTCCGGCCAGCGCCGCGAGGTCGCCGCGGACGTCCGGCACCCGCAACGGATTCAGACCGGTTGCGGCCGGGCCGGAGGGACGGAACCGCGCCGCCCACAAACCGAGCAGGGACAGAGCCACCGCCACCACGGCCACGGGGAGCAGCCCGAACCTCACCTTCAGGAACGGGGCCAACGTGGAGGTGATGACCACAACACCCACGCTCAAAGCGGGGGCAAGCGCCAGGGCGCTGAAGCCCCTGAATCGCAGTGCAACGGAGATGATCAGCCCGGGCAGGACCAGGACAGCGCAGGCGATCAGGACCTGCGGTAAGACGGACATCCACATGAAGGGTTACGGCTCCAGGAGTTCGAGGAGGTACGCGCCGTACCCGCTCTTGACCAGCGGCTCGGCGCGCTGGCGGAGTTCATCGTCGCTCAGGAAGCCCTGGCGCCAGGCGATCTCCTCCGGGGCGCCGATCTTCAGGCCCTGCCGGTTCTCGACCGTCCGGATGAAGTTCGACGCGTCGTTGAGGTCATCGAAGGTTCCGGTGTCCAGCCAGGCCGTGCCGCGGGGCAGGATTTCGACGCGGAGCTTGCCCCTCTCGAGGTAGGTCCGGTTGACGTCGGTGATTTCCAGCTCGCCGCGGGGCGAGGGCTTCAGGTCCTTGGCGATCCCGACGACGTCGTTGTCGTAGAAGTACAGGCCGGGCACGGCGTAGTGGGACTTGGGCCGCTCCGGCTTTTCCTCCAGCGAGACGGCCTGGCCGGCGTCGTCGAACTCCACGACACCGTAGGCTTTGGGGTTCTTGACCCAGTAGCCGAAGACGGCACCGCCGTCGATGTTTTCATGCTTGCGCAGCTGGGTGCCCATCCCCTGGCCGTAGAAGATGTTGTCACCCAGCACCAGGGCAACGGTCTCGTTGCCGATGTGCTCCTCGCCGAGGATGAAGGCCTGCGCCAGGCCGTCGGGGGAGGCCTGCTGGACGTAGCTGAGGTTGACGCCGAACTGCGAACCGTCGCCGAGGAGGCGCTTGAACTGCTCGGCGTCATGCGGGGTGGTGATGATCAGGATGTCCCGGATGCCGGCCAGGATCAGCGTCGACAGCGGGTAGTAGATCATCGGCTTGTCGTATACCGGGACGAGCTGCTTGCTGATGCCGTGGGTGATGGGATGGAGACGAGAGCCGGTCCCACCGGCAAGAATTATTCCGCGCATGGTATACATCCTCTCCTACCGGTCTGCACTCGGCCAAACCCGTGGACGGCCTGCTGGCCCGCGTGCCCGGTGGTGTCAGGCCGAGTGCCGGCGCCCGGTCCGGCCGCGGAGGCCGTCGGCGGTGCCGCGGAGCGCCGAGCCGAGCCGGGCGGTGCGGCCGGGCGCCAGCAGGGTCACGATCAGCAGGTGCCGCAGATCGCCCCATACCCCGCCAGCCACCCAGGCGGGATACCGGACAGCGTACCGGCGGCCCGTGACGAGGCGGTTCCTGAAGATGTAGTAGTAGCGCCAGGTCGCGGCGGTGCGAACCTGCAGCGGGCGGCCGCCCGCCGGGACTGGCCGGCCAAACACCTTGGCCTCCACCATCGTTCCCAGGGAGTGGTCGAACTCCGCCGCCGCGAGGACGGTGGGCAGGCCCGCGGCGAGTGCGCGGTAATAGTACTCGGTGTCGACCAGGTCGATGAAGAGCTCTTCCCAGAACCCGCCAAGGACGTCCAGCGTGCCGGCCGGGATCAGGAGGCCCGACTGGATCGGCTCCCGGCCCAGGGCGACGCCGTTCCGGGTCCCGGCGCGCAGCACCGGGTTTCCGTGGATCCTGGACGGGGAGATGAGGCCGGGTTCGACGCCGGCGGCCCGCGCGTCCGCGGCGGCACGGCGCAGCGCCTGCACATAACCGGCGGGCAGCAGGGAGTCCTGGTCCACGGTCAGGACGTATTCCGGGTTGCCGTGCCGGCGTGCCGTGCGGATGCCGGCGTTCAGGGCGGCGCCGATACCGGCGTTCTCCGGGAGGCGCACCACTTCTGCGCCGGCCGCGGCCAGCGCGGCGAAGATCGGCTCGAAGCCGGGGCCGCCGCCGTCGTCAACCACCACGACGGCGTCCACCTGCTCCCGCAGCGATTCGACGTTGCCGATCAGCGCAGCCGTCGGCCGGAACGCGGTGACGACGCCGGTGACGCCGGTGGCGCCCGTGGCAGGGACGGGGGATTCGCCGGTCACGTGGGGTTCGCTCACTTTCCGAAGGAATGCCGCAGGAGGATGCCGAGCGTTCCGGAGGCACTTTGCCGGAGCGTGCCGGCGAGGATCAGGAGTGCGTGCGCCCGGGACGTGAGCCGCAGCCGGGCGGCCCGGGCCGCCTTGCGCCAGCCCTTCGCCGTGCACAGCGCCGCGGCCAGGTCGAAGAAGTCGCGTTCACCGACGAACCGGGACCCGTCGACGAGTTTCGCGGACGACGCGCTGTGAGTGTGCCGGCGGTATTCGAAGCAGATATCCGGGACGATCAGCAGCTCGGCCCCGCCAAGCACCATGTCCATGACGAGGGCGAGATCCTGGATGACGGGGAAACCGTCACGGAAGTCGTAGTCCCGGATCCGGTCGCGGCGGAAGGCCAGGGAGGGCCAGTAGAGCCAGTCGCCGTGCAGGAGGCTGACCGCCAGCCGCTCGCCGCCCACGAGCCGGGACCCGGTGCCGCGCGGTTTGACCAGCCGCTGCTTGACGATGTCCACCAGGGGAACGGAGGGTTTGCCGTCCTCGTCGATGATCTGGACGCCGGGCTGGATAATCCAGGCGTCGGGGAATTCGGCGTGGGCGCGCAGCACGACGTCCACGAAGTTCGGCAGCAGAAGGTCGTCGCATCCCATGACCACCAGGACGTCCTGGCTGGCCAGCGAGACGCAGGTCCTGAAGTTCTCGGTGATGCCCTCGTTCTTATCCTTGCGGATATACGTGATCCGGGGATCGTCCGCGGCCTCGACGTAGCGTCTGACGTCGTCGCCCGGGTAGGCGTCGTCAACCACCGTCAGGCGCCAGTCCGGGCTGGTCTGGGCCAGGACGCTGTCGACGGCCAGTTTCATGTAGTTAACGTCGCCCCAATAGGGGATAAAGATGTCCAGTGCCACCGGGGCCTCCTACTTCGTCGTCGGCGTCGCCGGAGCGTCGCCGTCCCGGGAGGACATGTCCTCGACCATGGTCCGGAGGATGGCCACTTCCTCCGCGAGGGTGCGGGTCTCGTCCTCGACCACGGACAGCTCCCAGGACAAGTGCAGGCAGACACCGAGCAGCAGCAGGATGCTGATGATGAACAGCAGATTGGACGGCAGCTGGACGCCGACGCGTTCGGCCACGATCGTCAGCAGACTCGGAAACGCGGCCAGAACCAGCGTGCCGATGCCCACGAAGAGCCAGAGTGCTGCGTATTTCTCGCGAAGCTTCTTTCGGCGGAGCATCTCGAAGACGACGCCGACGATCGCCAGGGCAAGGAAAAAGGCGGGCCAGTTGCCCATTAGACGGCTCCTTTGGGGGCCAGCGCGGGGTCGGAAATGGTGGACCGCTTACGGGTCAGCGCGAACATGAGGGCGAAGACGGACCGGCCCAGGTAGACGGCGGACTTGACGGGGTTGTGGCTGGGAGTCCCGCCTTGGCGCGGGCGCATTTCGACCGGGACCTGGGTCACCCGGCAGCCGGAGCGGATCGCCACCACCAGGGAGTCGATGGTGTCACCCAGATACTCCGCAGGGTAGTGGTCCAGATACTGGTTGATGGCGCGCCCGTTCGCGGCCCGGAAGCCGCTGGTCACGTCCGTGAGCCGGGTCTTGGCCAGTCCTGAGATGACCTTGGCGAGGAGCTGCATGGCCCACTTGCGCGGGCCGCTGACCGAATAATCGCCGCGGTCGGCAAAGCGGGCACCGATGGAGATGTCCGCGTGCTCCAGGCCTGCCAGGACCTCGTGGATATTGCGGGGATCGTGCTGTCCGTCGGCGTCCACCTGGATCACGCGCTGGTAACCGAGGCGCTGGGCGTACTTGAAGCCTGCCCTCATGGCACCGCCGACCCCCAGGTTGAACGGCAGTGTCAGGACGGTGGCGCCAGCGTCTTTCGCGACCGCGGCGGTGGCATCCGCAGAGCCATCATTGACCACCAGGACATCGTAGGGCCGGCCGACGCTCAGCACTTCCCGGACGGTATTCCCCACGGACTCGGCTTCGTTCCACGCCGGCATTATGACCAGCACACGGGTCGAGTCAAGAATTTTCATAGTTCTCCAATATATCAACGGCGCGGAGGCGGCTGACGGAGTGGGCGGCGTCCAGTTCGGGATTCGTGATCATCCGGGGGAATGCGGTGATGACGGCGGCGATCGGCCGTGGGCATCTGGCGATCACGCTGCTGATCCTACCTTCCGGCCCCGGCCGCGGGCGCCCGCGGGCAGGATCCGGAGGGAAGGGCGCAGCAGGCCCAGGAACAGGAGGGCCTCGCTCACGGCCATGCCCAGGGCGATGCCGGGAACGTTGGCCGCCAGCCCGGCCGCCACCATGAGCAGCACGCCGACGACGGCGGAAACCGCGGTCCACATCAGCACCGACTTCTGGCGCTGGGCGGGGATCAGCACATTCCGGATCAGGGGCGTTGATGAAGAGATGAAGAAGAAGGACACCCCGTAGAACAGGCAGGTCAGGGTGTCCGCGCGGACAGCTTCGCCGAACATCACGCCGGAGACCCACGGGCCGAACAGTGTGAGGAAGATCCCGCCCGCGAGCCCCAGGGCCGCGTGGGCAGCCATGGCCGCGAAGTGGCGGCGGCGCGGGTTGGCGGCATCGTGTTCCAGGGTCCAGCCCTGGAACGTGTTGCCGAGCGCCACAATCGTGAAGAGCCCCAGGCGGTAGATGGCGTCCGCCGAGGCGAAACCGGCCGTGGCAGCGGCCGATGGCACCGTCGCGGTGGCGATCGGAACCGGGGACGAGCCGTAGGCGCTTCCCGTGAAGTTGATGCCGGCCGTGCCCGCGGTGGGCACGATCTCCCGCACGACGGTCCGCGGGCTCCGGGGCAGCCAGGTCCGGGGTTCGCCGAACCGGCGGTGGAATGCGATCAATGCCACGAGCGTCGTAAGGACCGAGACCAGCCCGTACGTCCAGACTTGTCCGGTGAGCAGGATGACCGGGGCGCTGATGATGGCCGCAAAGAAGCGGGGGAGGGTGTCGTAGACGGCGAGGATCCGGGGCTGGCCGGTGCCGATGCCGTACCACGCGGGCGAGAAACCGGTCAGCGCCGTGGCCCAGGCCATGGTGATGGCATCGAGGCGGAAACCCTCCCGGGCCACGAGCGCGACGATCACGCTCATGACGGGCAGGACGAGGACCGCGAGCAGGATCCGGGAACGGACGCTCCTGGAATAAAGTGCCGCCCGCAGCGGGAAGGCGCCGGCACGGGCAATCTCGACCGGGCCCGAGATGTTCCAGCTCCAGAGAATGATGGTCGACGCAAAGATGCCAATGGCTTGGCCGGAGGTGATGCTGGACCAGCCGGCGGCCCCCACCACCCGCGAAACGACCGGGAGGAGCAGGAACGGCAGGACCAGCGCCAGCAGCGGCAACAGGGTGAAGCCTGCAAGCCTGAACAGAACGGGTCTCATGCGGTACGGTCCTCGTGCTGGGGGGCTTGACCTAACGATGATACGCGATTGCCCCGCACCGGCCCCTGGCCCGGGAGTCGCCTAGAGTGGTTCGCATGAACGACGAGAATGGCCCCGGCGTGCCGAAGATCAGGGCCAGCGTGTGCATGGCCACCTACAAGGGTGCGGCCTTTGTCCGGGAGCAGATAGCGTCCATCCTCGCCGAGTTGGGTCCCGACGACGAGCTCGTCGTGGTCGATGATGCGTCCCCCGACGAGACTGCCGCGATCGTGGAGGGGATCGAGGATCCGCGGATCCGGCTCGTCCGCTCGCCTGTCAACCGGGGGTACGTGCGCAGCTTCGAGGAAGCGATCCGGCTGAGCCGGGGGGAGTACGTGTTCCTGTCCGACCAGGACGATGTCTGGATTCCGGGCCGGCTGGAGCTGATGCTCGCTGCCTTGTCCGGTTCTATGGTGGTCGCCAGCAATTTCGACATGCTGGGCGGCGGAAACCGGCCCTGGATTCCGCGGCTGAAGTCCGCGGACTCGCGGCGGCACGTGGCAAACTTGTTCGCCATCCTGATCGGGTACCGGGCGTACTACGGCTGCGGCATGGCCTTCCGCCGGGAGGCTGCCCGCTGCTTCACCCCGATTCCTGCTTACGTCCGGGAATCACACGATCTCTGGCTGGCCATCTGCGGCAATGTCGCCGGATCGATAACCCACCTTGACGAGTCGACCATTTACCGCCGGATCCACGAATCGAACCAGACGCCGGCCGGCCTGCGGTCGCTGCCGAAGATCGTCGCGGCCCGCGTGATGCTGGTCCGGCTCATGGTCGAAGCCCTCCGGAGGACCCGCCGGCGGGTCTGAGCAGGCAACGGCCTTTCGGTAAGCTGGCCTCATGCAGAAACTCCTCGTCACCGGCGGCGCCGGCTTCATCGGCTCCAATTTCGTCCACTACGTACTGGAGAACACCGACCACCACGTCACGGTCCTCGACAAGCTCACCTACGCGGGCAATGTGGAGTCGCTGGCGGGCCTGCCTGCAGACCGGTTCACGCTGGTGCAGGGCGACATCTGCGACGCCGCCGTGGTGGAGCGCCTGGTTGCCGGGTCCGACGTCGTGGTGCACTACGCCGCGGAATCCCACAACGACAACTCGCTGCACGATCCGCGCCCGTTCCTGGACACCAACATCATCGGGACCTACACCCTGATCGAGGCCGCGCGGAAGCACAACAAGCGCTTCCACCACATCTCCACCGACGAGGTCTACGGCGATCTCGAACTCGATGACCCGGAGCGGTTCACCGAGAGCACGCCCTACAACCCCTCCAGCCCGTATTCCTCCACCAAAGCGGGCTCGGATCTGCTGGTCCGCGCCTGGGTGCGGTCCTTCGGCCTGCAGGCAACCATCAGCAACTGCTCCAACAACTACGGTCCGTACCAGCATGTGGAGAAGTTCATCCCGCGCCAGATCACCAACGTGATCGACGGCATCCGTCCCAAGCTGTACGGAAAGGGCGAGAACGTCCGTGACTGGATCCACGCCAACGACCACTCGTCCGCTGTCCTGGCGATCATCGCCGGGGGCCGGATCGGGGAGACCTACCTGATCGGCGCCGACGGCGAGAAGAACAACAAGGACGTCGTCGAACTGATCCTCAAGCACATGGGCCAGGCGCCGGACGCGTACGAGCACGTGGTGGACCGGCCCGGCCACGACATGCGGTACGCCATCGACTCCTCCAAGCTGCGCGAGGAACTCGGCTGGAAGCCGCAGTTCTCCAACTTCGAGGCCGGCATCGAAGACACCATCGCCTGGTACCGGAACAACGAGGACTGGTGGCGGCCCCAGAAGGCCGCCAGCTCACAGCGCACGAAACCCCGATCCCCGGCGTTGTCCTCTACGACCTTCCGGTCCACGGTGACAACCGGGGCTGGTTCAAGGAGAACTGGCAGCGGGAAAAGATGGTGGCGCTTGGCCTGCCCGACTTCCGTCCGGTGCAGAACAACATCTCGTTCAACGAATCCGCCGGCACCACCCGCGGCATCCATGCCGAGCCGTGGGACAAGTTCATCTCCGTGGCCACCGGCAGGATTTTCGGCGCCTGGGTGGACCTGCGCGAAGGCCCGACTTTCGGCGCCGTGTTCACCGCCGAGATGGACCCCAGCCAGGCCATCTTCATTCCCCGCGGGGTGGGGAACGCCTTCCAGACGCTGGAGGACAACACTGCCTACACGTACCTCGTCAATGACCACTGGTCCGCCGACGCCCAGGGCCAGTACACGTTCCTGAACCTCGCCGACGAGACCGCGGCCATCAGCTGGCCGGTGCCGCTGGGCCAGGCCGAGCTCTCGGACAAGGACAAGGCGCACCCGCGCCTGGCGGACGTCACGCCGATGCCGCCGAAGAAGGTCCTCGTGGTCGGCGCCAACGGCCAGCTCGGCAAGGCGCTGCGCCGGCAGTACGACGGCGACCCGTCCGTTGAGTTTGCCGGCCGGGACGAGTTTGACCTCGGCAGCGAGGACGCCTTCGCCGGACGGAACTGGAAGGTCTACTCCACGATCATCAACTCTGCGGCCTACACCGCCGTGGATGCCGCCGAGTCGGCCGAGGGCCGCGCGGCCGCCTGGGGGGTCAACGTCACGGCCGTGGCGCGGCTGGCCCGCACCGCCGTCGAACACGACCTCACCCTGGTGCACGTGTCCTCGGACTATGTCTTCGACGGCACGCGCGCCACGCACGACGAATCGGAGCCGGTGGCGCCGCTGGGCGTCTATGGCCAGACCAAAGCCGCGGGCGACGCCGTCGTCAGTGTGGTGCCCCGGCACTACATTGTGCGCACGAGCTGGGTGATCGGCGAGGGCAACAACTTTGTCCGCACCATGGCCTCGCTGGCCGAGCGCGGCATCGAACCGTCGGTGGTTGATGACCAGATCGGGCGGCTGAGCTTCACCGAAGACATCGCCGCCGGCATCCGGCATCTGCTGGAATCGGGCGCCGAGTACGGCGTCTACAACCTCAGCAACGACGGCGAGCAGCAGTCCTGGGCGGACATCGCCGCGGACGTCTACGAACTCTCCGGCAAGCCGCGGGAAGCCGTGACCGGTGTGAGCACCGAGGAGTACTTCAAGGGCAAGGCCGTCTCGCCGCGGCCGCTGAACAGCGCCCTTAACCTGGACAAGATCAAGGCGACCGGGTTCACCGTTCCTTCCGCGGCGGAGCGGCTGAGCGACTACCTCGGTTCCTGATTTAACGGTCCTTAACGGTCAGCCCCAGGCACCACAACGCAGACCGGCCCCCGCAYRTGCGGGGTTGGCACCCCAGCAGGGAATTGTTCAGGCTCAGCATCGAGACCGCGACGCCGTAGGCGCACACCCGGTACTGGCCGCGCTGGGTGATGGGGACCGATGACGTGAAGCCGTGGTTTCCGACCGTGTCGAGGGCCCGGTTGACGTCCGGGCGCTTCTGGTCGGCCATGAAGGCGTACCCCTTCCGGATCCCGTCAGGCGAGGTCACGTAGACGTGGTCCGGGATCGATGAGGCGGGGAAGGACGGATCCAGGGTCCAGCCGGAGGCCTTGATGGAGGCTTTGCCGCTGGCGACCTGGATCGAGGCCGCATCCAGGTAACCCATGGTGGCGGGGGTCGGGGCCGCGCTGATGGACTTGCAGCCCAGCAGGGTGTTGCCGGCCGTGACCGGGGCGATGCCGATGGCATAGGCGCACACGGTGTACTTCCCGGCCCGGGTCAGCGGGACCGAGACCTGGAATCCGTGGTCACCGACCGTCTGCAGCGCGGCGTTGACGTCCGGACGCGGGCGGTTCGCGGTGAAGGCGTAGCCGGGGTTGGTTCCGTTCGGCGACTGGACGTAGACGTGCACGGGCACGCTCTTGCCTGGCTGCACCGGATCCAGTGCCCACCCGCTCACCTGGAAGTTCGCGGCGTTGGGCGCCTGGGTGAGGGACGCCGAATCGTAGGAGCCGAAGGGTGCGGGGTTGGCCTCGACGTTTGTGGTCTTGCAGGACAGCAGCACGTTGGCGTTTCGCCCGATCCCGTAGACGCACGCACGGTACGATCCCGGAACGGTGGCTTTGACCTGGTAGTCGAAGCCGTGGGCCAGCCCCAGGCCCGTCGCGTCCGCGACATCCTTCCGTGCGACGTTGGCCGTCATCCGGTACCCGGTGGTTTTCCCGGCCGGGTCGGTGACGTAGGCGTCGGCATAGCTGGAGGCCGAGGGGTTGGCGAGGTCGGCTGCCCAGCCCTTGAGCTGCAGGGTGACCTTGTCTGCCGTGCGGACCTGGCCGAAGCTGTCGAAGGACCCCGTCGGTGCCTCCACCCCGGTGGCCCGGATGGACTTGCAGTCCAGGAGTGTGTTGCCGAAGGACCCGATGGCGTAGGCACAGACCTTGTACGTGCCCGAAGCCGTGATCCGGACCGTGCCGTCGAAGCCGTGCAACGGACCGTAGCCGAGGGCCTGGTCAACATCGGGCCGGGGCTGGTTGGCCTGCCAGGCGTAGCCTTTCGTGGTCCCGGACGGATCAGTCACGTAAATGTGGGTCTGGATCGAGGAGGACGTCCTCGCCAGGTCTGCCGACCAGCCCCGGGCGCGCAGGGAGACCGCGGCGCCGTCGCGGGTTACGGAGAGGTCGTCGAAGGACCCGGTGGGCAGCGGCGTCCCGGCGAAGCGCTGGAGTGAGGCATAGTCGCCGTTCCAGATATTGGAGTCACCCACGAACGGCCCGGTGCTGCTGTATTGCCACATGCTGAAAACGCTCCAGCTGGAGGGGACGGGCCCGGCGTTGTCCGTGGCGGAGAGCGGGTAGGACGCGACCCACAGCGGGTAGTCGCCGAAGCCCGCCGCGTTGGCCGTGCACTGGTTCCACCACGACGTGTTGGTGTAGATGACGGGAAGGCGGCCCGTGAGGGCCCGCATGGTGTTCCCGAAGTCGCGCACCCAGGACGTCAGCTGCGAAGGGGACATGCCGTAGCAGGTGTTGCCGAAGTAGAAGCCGTTGATGGTTCGGCCGGCGTAAGGGTTGAATTCGAAGTCGAGGACCGGGGGCATGGTCCGGCCGTCGGCACTCCAGCCGCCGCCGTTCTGGACGAAGAAGCGTGCCTGGTCGGCTCCCGATGACCAGTTCGGGATCGCGAAGTGGTAGGCGCCCCGGATCATCCCGACGCTGCGGGCGCCGTCGTACTGGGCGCCGAAGGAATCATTGGTGAAGTAGTTTCCTTCGCTGGCCTTGACGTAGGCGAAGCGGGCCCCCATGTTCCACTGGCTTTGCCAGTTGACGCTGGTCTGGTGGCCGCTGACGTCCAGGCCTTTGACCCCGTACGACGGCGACCACGTGCCCTGCGTGGTGAGCGATTCAATGGCGGCGGACTCGGTGGTCGCCTTCAGAAGTGGCGACGGAACGCTGACCCGGGCGGAGCGCTGGCCCATCTCGGCGCCACCGGGGCCGACCGCCGCGGCCATGGCCGCCCGGTCCTTGACGCCGCCTGCCGGCGCCGCGGACTGTGCCGCCGCCTGGGTTGCGGTCGGTGCCTGCGTTGCGGTCGGTGCCGGCGCCGGGGCGGCCGGTGCAGGTGCCGTGGCGGCCGGGCGGGCCGTTGCGGATGCCGCCGGCACGGTGCTCGTGGCCGTCGGCGACGGGCTGGCAGAAGGGGTGGCAGACGCCGGGGGCGTGGCCGGCTGCTCGACGGCGGTTGCCGGCGACGGAACGCCGGTGATGGCCAGCAGGGTGGCGGCGAGGAGAATGGCCCCTGCCCGGCGGCATCGGTGGCTGGTGGGGGGATAAAGGGTGCGCTTCATGTTCCGCTCCGGGGCAATGGCACGCTGTGGGAGCCGCGCCACACGGTCTCGCGCCCGAGGGGCTACGAAGAGAGCTGGCCGGGCTGAGAGAATGTCTGACTTAACGCGCTCACCCTAACATCGGCCGACATCTGAGACCAGTGATTCAAGAGTTACCAAAGTGAAAGTTGTCATGTTGAAACCAAGCGGTTATCCACATGCACCCACGGCAC
The DNA here is from genome assembly GCF_056406115.1 of Arthrobacter sp. P1_D4. Taxonomy (NCBI): domain Bacteria; kingdom Bacillati; phylum Actinomycetota; class Actinomycetes; order Micrococcales; family Micrococcaceae; genus Arthrobacter; species Arthrobacter sp. P1_D4. Next base: position 79,165 of record NZ_JBFUAU010000018.1, read on the forward strand.
CCCTTGCCGGACCGGTTGCCCGCCCCTAGTTTTAACCCCATCGCGCCGGCACCGGGGCGGCAGTCATATGGGGGTCTAGGTGGAGGCTGTACGCATTGTTGAGGACGAGGTCCGTGAGCTGATCCGCCGGCGGGGCCTTGACCCCCTGCGGGAGTCCGGCGAAGTCCGGCGCCTGGTCGAGGCGGCTGTCAGCGACTACGACGAACGGGCCCTCCTGGCGCCTTTGCCCCCGCTGGGCCCGTTGGAGTCGGCCCGGAGATTCGTCTTCGACGCTGTGGCGGGCTTTGGTGCGCTCCAGCCGCTCCTGGACGATCCGGGCATCGAGGAAATCTGGCTCAACGCGCCGGTCAACCACGGCGGCGCGAACAACGTAATTTGCCGCATCACAGTGGACGGCGCAGTCATAAGCGTGAACTCGGCAAGCGGTTATGGTTTGGCGTCATGCAAGGGGACTGCGTAGCCAGTTCGCCACGCAGCCCCCTGCCTGCCTGCGATTTGTAGGGTGCCACAGAGAACCCCGTCAGCTATCCATGCGGGCGGGGTTCCTCTTTGCGCCGCTGGGCTCGTGTTGCTTTAGTCGCGTCCTCACGGATGCCAGCCGCATAGTCAGCGACGGTCCTAGGATGGACTCCCACCTGATCGGCGATCTGCTTTTGACTCAGGCCCAAAGCCAGCAAACGAGCTGTTTCGTCCACCCGCGCTTTTCGTTCCAGGGCACTTGTCATGACAACATCCCTTCTTCAATTTCCCCGGCTGTGATCTTTTCTGCTGTGACCCGGTAGGCGTCGGCGATGTAGCACTCTAGGTCAGTGGCGGCGACGCGCCACAGACCGCGCCCACCAATCTGGATCCCTCGCAACTCGCCGGACTTCAATAGCATCCGTACGGTGGGGAGGCCGACGTTCAGGTCTTCGGCTACCTGTTCAACAGTCAGAAACCGGGGCCGTTTGGGCGCTTCCTTAGCTGCACTCATGCGTAGTTTTTCTTCCAGTTAGGAAAAATTTTTGAGTATCGCGCCGAAGTTCGAATGGAGTTCCTTCAGCGCTTCCATATCTAGGTGCAGTGTGGAATTTGGTTCGTCTCCTTCAGTCTCGTAGAACTGGAGGTCCATTACGGGTTGTTCGTCTTCTTCATCTTGAGCTGCGACAAAAGCGATCCACGAGATATCTACAGGCAAACCGCCGAACGCTTTGAATTGAGCGGCTAAGGATCCTTCGGTGGGCTCCGCTTTTTCTTCATCGCCTTTGTCGTAGATCACGAAACGGGTGTAACACTCATCGGCGCCTTGATGGTCGGTACACCACGGCTTGCAGTTCGACGTAGCGGTCATGCGTTTCCCCCTCGTGGACTGTTCTTTAGTGCATAGACTAATGGCTTGCGCTGCCATGTCAGAGCTTCGGTCTAGTGTCCGCTGTGTGGTGACGAGAGACGCGGTCGCTGTGGGCCGGATGCTCACAGGCGGCAGATATGTTTACAGCATGGCAGCGTTCACGCTCGACGGCGAAACGTCCGAGTACTTGAAACCGGATCCGGGACACCCGCCCGAAGAAACCAAATCGTGGGAGTACGGGAACTACTCGAAGGTCATTGCAAGCCCCCCCCTGGCTGACGGCGACACGGTGAGTGTCTACGGCGTCGCGGAACGCTGGAACCCCTCATACACCCTTGTGGGGTGGGCAGGCGAAGCGCGGCACGGGCATTGGGCCTGGATCCCCCCCCGGCGACGTGGAGCGTGTGAGCGATTCGGAATGGGACATCGAGGAGTTTCGACGCTGCCCGGAACACCTACGCGGCATCCGCTGGGCCAACAGGTTGCCGGGATTCCTGCCCGCGTGTCGTCATTCGCGTTGAGACACTGGAGCCGCGTTTCTTAGGGATTGGCGTTGAGATGGTTCGGATGCTATCGGGGGTTGCCTTTGCATCTGAGAAATGATCGGGCGGACAGCATGAGAACATTTGATGATTGCAAAGGTTTTGCGGCGTGAATTTCCCAGGGGGACAATTGAAAAMACGACTCGTTCTATTGGCCATTCCGGCTATGGCGTTGGCGTCCTGCTCGGCACCCTCCGAACCGAGGCCGAGCGGCTCCGCAGCATCGGAGTCCACTGCATCAGAGTCCGCGTCGATAGCGACGAACGACAGAGGTAACATCCCGAAGAAGACAGGGGAAACGGCTGCTATCGGAGGGGATACGGTCGAAGCGTCCGCGGTGCACTTCAAGGTCATGGGGATCAAGCCGTTCAAGTGCACCTATCCAGTCGACGTTCCAGGGAACGGCCAGATGATGGCGGTTACCGTGGCCGTGGAAACCGGAAAGGATCTGCCCGGGCAGATGGGGAGGGACCAGGTGTCCTTCAATGCGTCCGGATGGCGGGGTTACGCTGCCGACGGTACACGTATGAACACTGTGTCTTCTGACTTGGTTTATAACTGCGCGACAGATAGGTCTGTCCTGCTTCCCGACATCGGTCCCGGGGAAAAGGCCTCGGGCATCGTATTGCTCGACGCACCCAAATGGCCCAAGAGCATTTCTTTCAGCTTCCCTCAACAGGAAGGTGGCTGGGAGTGGGAGGTTCCTGCCAAGTAAGAGTTCTCTCGCACTCCCATCTATTGACGATGTGAAAACCCCCGTCAGTCATCACGACTGGCGGGGGTTTCTCTGCGTTGTGGTCAAGCTGGTTGGAACCTGCATTTCAGGGCGGGGCAGAGCTGGCAAGACTCACAACCGGCCTTGGAAATTTCGGCAAAGTGGGAGGCGCTAGCAGTCGGACTTTGAGAAACCTATATCAAATCTTTCCCGAATGAAATCTATGTGGCGCGCAACGGCGAATCGGAACTGACCTCCGTTTCGCTGACGGACCAGCAGGTCCGGGACCTTGTGGAACGGATGCTGAAGAGCTCAGGCCGGCTCCTTGACATTTCCTCCCCATTCGTGGCGGTGGCGCTCCCGGACGGCTCCAGGCTGCACGTCTTGATCCCGGACGTCACCCGGCGTGACTGGGCCATCAATATCCGCAAGTTCGTCGTCAAAGCCAGCCGGCTCGAGCACCGGGTGGAGCTCGGAAAGCTCACCCCGCAGGCGGCCAGGTTCCTCGGCGCGGCCGTCGCCAGCGGCCTCATCATCCTGGTCTCGGGCGCCACGCAGGCGGGCAAGCCCTCTAATCCTGAAAGCACCGTCACGAACTGGGACATTCGTCTGAGGCCTCGTCCGAAGCGTCCCAGCTCCGTTGCTTGGACTTTCGTTCAGACCAGCGCTTCTGCGGGCATGATCTGAGCAGAGGTTCTATTCAAGCTGCAAGCGAGATAGCGCGGAGTCCATTAAGTCCGCCGACAAGTCGTAGGGTAGTGGAGCTATACCTTTCAGGTTGGTGATTGGGGTCTCGATAGAGACTGTGATTCTAGGACCACGACTTTCGTCTGATCCGTGATGTAGGGGGAGTAATGATCGAGATCCCAGATGAGCTTATAGCGTTGGCTGCAGAGCGTCGTCTCATTCCATTCGTCGGGGCGGGCTTTTCTGCAGCTTTGGATCTTCCAAGTTGGGAGACGATGCTGCGTGAGCTATGTGCTGAGATCGATGGGTCTCTAACTTTTGAGGAACTAGAGCTAGCGACTGGGGGTGACTATCTGCAAATAGCTGAGTATCTATTCCTAAAGTGTGACAAGCGAATTGGCCCAATCCGCAGCCAGTTGGAGCGAAGTCTATCGGTTCACAAAAATCCGCTAACTTCAGGTCCGCATGTTGAGCTAGTGAACCTGGGAGCAGCTCAGATATACACCACTAATTATGATGATCTTATTGAGTCAACTTATAAGGCTCTTGATCGCCCCATAAGCACGGTCGTGCTGCCAAAAGATGTAGCTCTGGCAGATACGGAACGAACTCAGATAGTTAAATATCATGGCGACCTAAAGCATGAGAACACGCTCGTGCTTACTGAGTCGGCTTATTATAAGCGCCTCGACTTCGAGTCGCCGATGGACTTGAAGTTTAGATCCGACCTGCTCGGCAAGTCGGTGCTTTTCATGGGCTATAGCTTTCGGGATGTGAACATCCGCATCATCTGGTTCAAGCTGATGCAGATGATGCGCGACATTCCAGAAGCGGACCGTAGGCCCTCCTACATTGTGCGGCTAGAACCGAATCCAGCTTTGGACCAGCTAAACGCTGCCGTTGGGCTCAAGACTATAGTTCTGAACCCAGACGGTCCGGTGGATGACCCTAAGAAGAGAGTCGCGTTATTGGGAGAGTTCCTGCTGGAGCTTGCAAACAAGGCTGCGGAACTGAGACCGCAGCCGCCCGCATTCAAACGACCAGTCGTCTCAGCAGCATTGATCCAGTCTGTTCAGAAACACTACCGGGAAATGGGTGAGTTCTATCCCAAATCGATGAGGTGGCGTCGAGGCTTTAATGTTTTTCAGGCAAGCTCCTCGCAGCTGGACAACTTTCTTCATGGGCTGGTACCTACTCCGTTGAAAACACTTTGGCAACGAGCTTTTCGAGAACTGATTCCGTTCATTGGACTTCCTCAAGATTTTAGCTTTCAGGACTTGGTAGATAAATCTGGTGCGGCCCCCACCCTTACGTCGCTGGTTGTCCAACTGCTTGCAAGCCAGGGCGATAGTGACGCGCGGAAGATGAAGTCTCGCCTGCTATCTGAATTGAATGAAGGAAGTTGGAAGACTGTTTGGGCTTCATCTATTAAACAAGAGGACGTGGAAATGATCCTATTGTTGCTCTCGTCCGAGGTTAATTACCAAGCGACGAAAGGTGCGGACGAGGATATTGCCTTCCTGGCGGAACTTGCCAAGCGCATCGTGCTGGGGCAGCTCGGTCCAGTAGAAAAGGCTGAGGACGTAGAGCGATTGACGGCCCTTCTTGGTCAGGCGGAGGAAATATATCCATCGATTGGCAAGCTCAAACCCAGCAGCTCGCATCCGCCCCAGGTCGATGCGGTCCTCAAAGAAGTGGAGGAGCGAAAGCTGAACTGGGCCCCCGCTCGGCCATCCAAGCAGTTCAAGGGTGGATCGGGCGCTCCACGGAATAGCTGACGTACCGGTGTGTGCGCCTGAGGCACTTCGGCGGTCTAGCCTGACTAGGCCGCCGAAGGCGGCCTAGACTTCACTTGGACTAGCAACATAACTCGGAGGCTGGCTCCGGCTCGGAAGTTGCCGTCCTTAGGTAGTGACAAGCGTGTAATTCATGTTTCAGCCTTAAACGTCGGGGGCCCGACATACTGTTGGTCTCATATACGACAAAAGGGGAACACAGTGGCTTCGACGACCTGCGCTTGGTGTGGCGCTCTAGCAACAATGACCCCGGTGACATCCGGCCATGAGGGACAACGGAAGTCTGGATACAGGTGGGTTCAGGCGGCTTTCAAATGTAATAACTGCGAGAAGATGAGTGTCGGTACCGTTTCCGCGCACCAAAGCGTCGATGCCCCTGTACAAACGTTCGCTACTTGGTGGAACGACAAGGACGTGTCATGGATGCCCGAAAGTGTCGGCGGGCGGGAATTTCCCGATGTCCCGACGCACGTGGCATCTGCTGGCGACGAAGCCTTTAGGTGCCGGAGTATCGGCGCAAATCGCGCGGCGATACTGCTGGCCCGCTCAGTGATTGAAGCCACGTGCAAGGACCACGACATCGAAAAAGGGACTCTGGCTGCCAAGATCGACGCCATGACGACAAAGGGCTACATTCGAGGATTCACCCAGGAAGCCGCGCATGAGTTGCGTCACCTCGGTAACGGCATGGCCCATGGGGATTTCGTTGAGGACGTGGACGGTGATGATGCCAATGCGGTTCTTGAAGTTATGGCGGAAATACTCAATGAGGTTTATCAGGGACCGGCTCGCGTGAGCCGTATGCGGGAGAAACGCCAGGTGCCGGCCGCCCGTTAGCCCTGAAGCTAACTACTGCTGCCGGCGAGTGCTAACGGTCAGTGGCTCCGGCCACGGCGATGGGTGCAGATGTCAAGAGAGGGACATTTCATCCCGCGATGTGCATCGTCGCATGCACCTTCTGTGATTGACTTACCCAACACGTCAGCAAATATGGGGAAATCAATGACAATGACCGTCACTCACACAGTGCCATATGGGTCTCGTCCACAGCACCCAGCTCACTAGCCGCGAAGCGCCAAGCCAGTAAGGCGCTCCACGAACGGAAGGTCCGCGAGCGCCGGACGTCCGCTCACCCAGACAACAACATCCCGCTTCCAGAGGACTACGAGCGGTTAGCCGCTCAGCCGGCCACCGAATCCTGTGGCCGTAGGGAATACGAAGAAGCCCGTGAGCGCGGGGAAGGTTTCCCAGGAGGGGCAAGATGACTGAGACCGATGTAACAATAAATCAGGCACCAGCAGCGTCGAGGCCCCGAGGTGAACTGTTTGACGCCTTCGAGAGTTGTGCTCGAACAGTCCGTGCAGCAAACAGGGAGTTGGACATTCTTCTTGCCCCGGTGGCCGAGAGCGACGGGTTCTCTCCGGACGAGTACCGGTTCTATCTGTTTGCGTGGAACCAGATCCTTCATTCTCCCGGCATGACGCACTACATGCAGGAGGCGTCCAAAGCCAGTCATGCCGGTCGATTCTGGCTCGGCGTACCGATTCTCGTCTCCGTCGAGAGGCTGGTGGAACGCTCCACCGAGACGCTTCGATCGCTGAATCAGCTCGAATCAGTCAGGGGGGATGCCGACCGACTGGGGAATCTCCTGGAATCTGCATTGAGTCAGGCTGGAGAAAGTTTCTTCCATTCCAGTAATGATGAGTTCAATGACTTCGTCATGGAACGAATTGAGAGCGCGGCTGACTCTTTGATGCAGCATCGTTCGGTTAGCTCCATGAAGGAGCGAGCGGCCGTGGAACTCGACGCCATCAAGGGTCTCAAGGTGGAAGCCGAGGACGTTCTTGACGCGAGGAAGGATGTAACGGCCCACGAAGGGGAAGTAGAGCTTTCCAAGCACTACGCCGAGCTGGCCGGCGTCGAAAGCGCCCAGGCCAATGTATTCCGCAGGTATGCGGTAGGTACTCTCATAGTTGCCGTCTCTGCGACGACATTTTTTGTAGGAGTCCAACTCGTCGACGCGCATCTCCTTATCTCGCCGACCACAGACTACGTTTCATTCCTGCAGCGACTGGCGTTCCTCGCCGGCCTCTTTGGTCTTGCAGGGTACCTCGCCAGGCAGGCACATCAACACAGGTCCATGGCAAATTGGGCGGGCGCCCTCGCAGTCCAGCTCAAGACGTTCAATGCGTACATCGCGCCCGTCAGAGACCAAGAAGCCAAGGACCAGTTGCGAAAAGACTTTGCAGCTCGCGTCTTCGGTGACCACCCGGCTATGAAGGGTGAGCCGTCTTTGACGCCTTCTGCTGCGGCGATGGACAGTGCCATGGACTATGCAGCCAAGCTAGTAGGCATCGGAAAATCCGGCGGGAATCCCTAGCCTGGCATCCAACGTTTGACTGGCGACCGGCAGTGGGTCGGAACGGGCGAGGACGTAGTGTCAGAGCCGCGGTGTACCAACGTGTCCGTGTTCCATCCATGGGGAGTCCTTCGAAAGCTGGCCCACATCAGGCTTCTTGGGTACTGATGCCAGACCACGTGCCCGGACGCACAAACGGTGTGGACGTGATCTGGATGGACAAGGGCCTTGAACAGGTCGAACGGCGATGCACCCTAACCCACGAACTGGTTCACATTGAACGCAATCACACCGGCTGCCAGAGGCATCTGTCGAGCTCGAAGTAAGTTTCGAGACGGCGCGCCGGCTAATCCCGATCGAGGATCGGGCCAACGCGCTGCGCTGGAGTAACCGAGCTTACGAGCTGACGGGTGAACTCTGTGTGACGCACGATGTGCTAATGGACCGGCTCCGGGGCCTTACGCCGCACGAGGTTCAGATCCTCGCGGCCACCGAGACTCAACGCCACTAAACGCATTCCCTAACTTCGAGGAATCTATCTGGGCCGCAACGGCGCGTTCGACCGCTTCAGCGCCCTCAGCGTGGCGCCGGCGACGGGCAGCCCGGACGGCGCCACCGCCGTCGTCGTCCTGAGTGCAGCCGTCCACCCGCCGGTGGTGAACTTCCTGGTGCCGGACGGCATCCGGATCGAGGCGACGTCCACGGCGCGCTCCCGCCTCAGCCGGTGAGCTGCTGGCCCGCCACTCCGGTTGCCCTATCTGTAGATGCTGCCAACCAGGCCGTCAGGCATCCCAAAGTGATAGGGCAACCAGCTATCGGGCAACCCAAAGTGAGAGGGCATCCGGCAGGGTCAGGGGGCTATGACACATAGCGTAGGCTTAAAAAACCATGGCAAACATTGATTTTCCCGCTGAAATCCGCGCGCTGCGGGCCACCTACACGTCCATCGAGAACGTCTCGAACGTCGAGGCGCTCAAGGAAGACATCGCCGAGCTCAGCGAGCGGGCCGGTGAACCCAATCTGTGGGACGACCCCGCCGCGGCGCAGGTCATCACCTCGAAGCTCTCGCACAAGCAGACCGAACTCGAGCGGCTCAACAAGCTCGTGGCCAGGATCGACGACCTCGAGGTCCTCGTGGAACTCGGCCAGGACGAGGACGACGCCGACTCCATGGGTGAGGCCGCCGCGGAACTCGAATCGGTCCGCAAGGCGCTGGCCGACCTTGAAGTCGTCACCCTGCTCTCCGGCGAGTTCGACGAGCGCGAAGCCGTGGTGACTATCCGCGCCGGCGCCGGTGGCGTGGACGCGGCGGACTTCGCCGAAATGCTGCTGCGCATGTACCTGCGCTGGGCCGAACGCCACGGCTACCCGACCACCATCATGGATACCTCCTATGCCGAAGAAGCCGGGCTGAAGTCCGCCACCTTCGAGGTCAAAGCGCCCTACGCCTTCGGCACGCTCAGCGTCGAGGCCGGCACCCACCGCCTGGTCCGGATCAGCCCGTTCGACAACCAGGGCCGCCGCCAGACCTCGTTCGCGGCCGTGGAAGTGATCCCGCTGATCGAGCAGACGGACTCCATCGACATCCCGGACAACGAGATCCGCGTGGACGTCTTCCGCTCCTCCGGCCCCGGCGGGCAGTCGGTCAACACCACGGACTCCGCGGTCCGCCTCACCCACATCCCCACCGGCACCGTGGTGTCGATGCAGAACGAGAAATCGCAGCTGCAGAACCGCGCCGCCGCCCTGCGCGTGCTGCAGTCCCGCCTCCTGCTGCTGAAGAAGGAAGAGGAGGACGCCGAGAAGAAGGCGTTCGCCGGCGACGTCAAAGCCTCGTGGGGCGACCAGATGCGCTCCTACGTCCTGAACCCGTACCAGATGGTCAAGGACCTCCGCACCGAGCATGAGGTCGGCAACACCTCGGCCGTGTTCGACGGCGAAATCGACGACTTCATCGACGCCGGCATCCGCTGGCGGACGGACAACCGCAACGCCGAGAAGTAGGCCCGGCGCCCGGCCGGGCGCCTCCACTGGGAGGTCCCTGACAATCGCGCGACACGCCCCGCCGTTCCGGCGGTTCCGCCGTTACCCGTGCGTATAGTCGAGGGGCCGGAGCTCTACTTCCCCCAAACGAAAGCCCTTGCGCCGGCAGCAGAACCGGGCCCTCGCGGCCATGTCCTGCAGGGTACTAAGGGCCATGATCCGTTTCGAAAATGTCACCAAGGTCTATGACCAGAAGGCGCGGCCGGCGCTGGATTCGATCAACCTTGAGATCGACCGTGGCGAATTCGCCTTCCTCGTCGGCGCCTCCGGCTCCGGCAAATCGACCTTCCTGCGCCTGGTCCTCAAAGAGGACCGTGCCTCCTCCGGCGCCGTCTACGTGGCCGGCCAGAACGTCGCAAACATCTCCAGCTGGCGCGTGCCGCGCCTGCGCCGCGGAATCGGCGTCGTCTTCCAGGACTTCCGCCTGCTGCCGCAGAAAACCGTCTTCGCCAACGTCGCCTTCGCCATGCAGGTCATCGGCAAGAGCCGCAGCGTCATCCGCGACACCGTCCCCGAGGTCCTGAAGACCGTCGGCCTGGAAGGCAAAGAAAACCGTCTCCCGCACGAACTCTCAGGCGGCGAGCAGCAGCGCGTGGCGATCGCCCGCGCCGTCGTGAACCGCCCCGGCATCCTGCTGGCCGACGAGCCGACCGGAAACCTGGACCCCACCACCTCGATGGGCATCATGGGCGTGCTGGACAAGATCAACCAGAACGGCACCACCGTGGTGATGGCCACGCACGACGACGACATCGTCAACGAAATGCGCAAACGGGTGGTGGAACTGAAGAACGGGGTCGTGATCCGCGACGAGGCCAAGGCCCTCTACACCTCCATGATTCCCGTCGTGGGCCAGTCGCGCCGCCTGCGCGACGCCAGCGGACGGGACGAACAGCCGCAAGTTATCCCGCCCCGGGCCGGCTCGCGCGCCGAAGCCCGCGCCGAGTTCCGCACCGCAGGGGAGGGCCAGGCGTGAGGCTTGCATTCGTCCTGGGCGAGATCGGCAGCGGCCTGCGCCGCAACCTGTCCATGGTGATCTCCGTGATCCTGGTGACCTTCGTGTCGCTGACCTTCGTCGGCGCCGCCGGCATGCTGCAGCTGCAGATCAACCAGATGAAGGGCTACTGGTACGACAAAGTCCAGGTGGCCATCTTCCTCTGCAGTGACGGTTCGACGGCGCCCGGCTGCGCCACCGGTCCGGCGACGCCGGAGCAGGAGGACAACCTGCGCACGCTGCTGAAGTCGCCCGCGGTGGCGCAGTACGTCAACGACTTCCAATACGAGTCCAAGGACGACGCCTACAAGCACTTCAAGGAACAGTTCTCCAATTCCCCGATCGTTGACTCCGTGACCCCGGACCAGTTGCCGGCGTCCTTCCGGATCAACATGAAGGACCCGGAGAAGTACGAGATCATCAGCGAGACCTTCTCCTCCCAGGCCGGGGTAGAGACCGTGATCGACCAGCGGCAGCTGCTGGAGCGGCTGTTCTCGGCCATGAACGCCGCGTCCCTGGTGGCCGTGAGCATTGCCGGAGTCATGATCATCTGCGCCATTTTGCTGATCGCAACCACCATCCGGCTCTCCGCGTTCAGCCGCCGCCGGGAAACAGGCATCATGCGACTGGTGGGCGCGTCCAAGATGGTCATCCAGCTCCCGTTCATCCTCGAAGGCGTCATCGCCGCGGTCATCGGTGCCGCCCTGGCCTCCGGCACCCTGTGGGCCGTGGCCCGCTTCTTCCTCGAAGGCGTCCTGTCCAAGCAGTATCCGGACACCGCGTTTATCTCACCCGGGCAGACCCTGATCCTGGTACCTGCCCTGATTGGCCTGGGCGTTGTCCTGGCCGGAATTTCCTCCCTGCTGACCCTCCGCCGGTACTTGCGGGTCTAGCTTTGCGCAACGAAAAGGGAATGCTTATGACACCGATGGCCCGCCGCCCCCTCCGGCAATCCCTCCGGCTCCGCCTGGTGGGGCGCCGCAGCCGGATGATCAGCGCCACCCTGGCGCTGGTCCTGGCCGGGACCATGGGGGCCTCGAGTCCGGCGGCATTCGCCGACGACCTTGAGGACCAGCAGGCCGCGCTGCGCGAGGAGGCGGCCCGGGTCCAGCACTCCCTCGAATTCGTGGACGGCAAGATCGCCCAGGCTGCGGCAGACCTGGTCCTGTACCAGGGCCAGCTCCCCGGCGCCCAGCAGGCGCTCACGGACGCCCAGGGCCGGGTGGCCGGAGCGGTCCAGGAAGTGCAGGCCCTCGCGGCCCGTGTGGACCTGGCGCAGCAGAACAAGGCAAAAATCACGCAGCAGCTGGAAGCGGACAAGCAAAAGATCGCGGACACCCGGAAGCTGATCGGGCAGATCGCCACGCAGGCCTACAAGTCCGGTGGCGTCCCATCCAACCTGTCCCTGTTCTTCGGGTCGAACCAGGGCAGCAGCCTGACGGACACCATCGACCTCGCGGACCAGGCCCTGCGCAGCCAGAACTCCGCGATGGACAAGCTCACCCAGCAGAGCGCCACCAACGTCAACGCGCAGGCCCGGCTGGCCGCCGTCGAGGCTGAAATCACCGACCTCAAGGCCAAAGCCGACGCCGCACTGGCCCGGGAAAAGGCCGCCCGGGACGAGGCCGCAGCCAAGAAGGCCGCCGTCGACAAGCTGATTGCCGACACCACCCGGCTCGACGCCCAACTCCAGGCCGCCAAGCCCGGCATCCAGAACCAGCTCGCGCAGGTCAAGGCCCAGCAGGACGCCGTCGCCGCCGAGATCGCCGAACGCGACCGGAAGCTGCGTGAGGCCTGGCTGGCCGAGCAGCGGCGCATTGCCGAGGCCGCGGCGGCAGCTGCCCGGGCGCAGGGACAGGCGGTCCAGCCGTATGTCCCGCCGGCCCAGGGCTCGCCGTCGGCCTTCGGGCTGCAGCACCCGTTCCCAGGCAATATTCCGATCACCTCCGGGTTTGGCTGGCGGGCGACGCCGCCGGGCACCATCGACTTCTACGGCCAGGGCGGCTACATGCACACCGGCATCGACTTCGGTGCCGCCTGCGGCACGCCCGTCTACGCCGCGGCTGCCGGCACCGTCTTCTCGGCCGGCTGGGCCAACGACGGCGGCGGCAACAACGTGAAGATTTCCCACGGGGTGGTCCAGGGCAACTCGCTGACCACGATTTACTACCACAACACTTCCGTGGCGGTCTCGGTCGGCCAGCACGTCAACCAGGGGCAGCTGATCGCCTATTCAGGCACCACCGGCAACTCCACCGGCTGCCACTCGCACTTTGAGACCTGGCTCAACGGCCGGGCCGTGGACCCCATGAACCTGCTGTAGTCCGGCCCGGGCCATCCGGCAGGCCATCCGGCGGGCCATCCGCTGAGGCGGGCGCCCTGCCGTAAACTGGAAAGACTCCGCACCACCTGGCCGGAGTGAACCACCAACAAACCGAGGAGTCCTACCGTGCCCAAAGAAAGTGGCCGTAAGGTAGTGGCCACCAACCGCAAGGCCCGGCACGACTATCACGTCCTTGACACCTATGAGGCCGGCATCGCGCTGATGGGCACGGAAGTGAAGTCCCTGCGCGAGGGCCATGCCTCGATGGTGGACGGCTTCTGCACGTTCTACAACGACGAGCTGTGGATGGAGGGCATCCACATCCCCGAGTATCACCAGGGGAGCTGGACGAACCACGCCGCACGCCGCCGTCGCAAGCTGCTGCTGCACCGCGAAGAGCTCACGAAGATCTCGCACAAGATCCGCGAGTCGGGCTTCACGATCGTGCCGCTGCAGCTGTACTTCGTGGACGGCCGTGCGAAGGTCGAAATCGGCGTCGCCCGCGGCAAGAAGGAATATGACAAGCGCCAGACACTGCGCGAACAGCAGGACAAGCGCGAGGCCCAGCGCGTCATGCGCGAACGCAACCGCCGCTAGCGCGCCGCAGGCTGTCACGGTGCCAGGGAATGTTTCCCGGAGGCGGTGCGTTATGATTGGTAGTCCGGGAAGGATCCGAAAGTGTCCGGTCCGGGTTTGATAAAAAAATACGGGGATGATCGGTTTCGACGATGTTAGTCGCGACAGGTGAAGCGGGCCGAGGATGCAGAATTATCTCGTAAACGCTGTCTGCAAACCAATAAGTGCCGAATCAAAACGCACTGACTTCGCTCTCGCTGCCTAAGCAGTAAGACAGTCCGTCAGCCCGAGGTTGCTATTGCCCCGGATCCTGGCGTCATTTAGATAGCCACTGCTGTTTACCTCCGTCATCGGGGTAAACGGGACTCTTAGATGACTGGGCCCGGATCAGCCAGCTGTTTGCAGCATGGCTGGGGCCGAGAAATTCCAACGCAAACTGCGCCCGGAGAAGCCCTGACAACACGACATCGGACGGGGGTTCAATTCCCCCCATCTCCACATAGGGGCCCGGCAACGGCGCTCCACCCCGTATTGGGTTCACAAAACTCCCCGCCGGCTTCTGCCGGCGGGGAGTCTTGTGCTTAAAGCCAAAGAGGAGGGAAGCGTCTTCCGACACTTCCCTCCTCTTTGCAGTTTCTTGTCACTACATGCCGAGGATCTTCGCCTTCTGGACGCCAAACTCTTGTTCCGTGAGAATCCCTTGATCCTTCAGCGCCCCGAGCTGCTTGAGCTGTTCGAGGGCTTCGTTTGAGATGCCGCCGGCAGCCGGGGGAGGGGGTGGTGGCTGCTGGTAGACCGGCTGCTGGTAGGCCTGCGGCGGTGGCTCCTGCTGGGCCATCTGCGAATCGTAGGCCTCCTGCTGCTTGGCCGCGGTCGCGGCGTCCTTCTCGGCAAACTTGTTGGCCTGGCGGCGCTGGACCCGGCCGCTGACTGCACTGGCTGTCCCGGCAACCACCGCCGTCCGCCCTATACCTCTGAGAAGTCCCATAATTTTCTCCTGTCGGATTGCTTCCTGTGTGTCTTACGCGTCGGGTGCCTGCGACACGGCGGGTGCCGTCGTCTCGGCGTCGAGGGCCTCGAGGGCATCGAGTGCTTCCATCACGTCCGGAGCAGGGATCCGCGTGCTCGCGATGAGTTCGCCCCCGCTGTCCCGAACGGCCGCCACGAACGGTGCCGCCCAGATGTTCTCGTAGACGATCAGCGCGGCCACAGTCCCGGGGAGCAGCGCGGCCGAGGCCTCGGCGATGTCGTCATCGCCCAAGAGCCCGGTCCGGGCTCCCTCGAAGTAGGAGAACCCCGCCGCCGGACCGCCTGGGTCGGTGAGTTCGAGCACCTCGACAGATCCGTCGTCATTCTTCATGACGACGAGGAGATCGAAGAGGCGGATCACGCCCTGCTCGACGAGCTTAACGAGTTCCTCACTCGCCTGTCCCGTCAGTCCCGATACGGGGAACTCCAGGAGTACGAAGTCGACCGGCCCGTGGGCCTCAGTCTCCGGTGTGATTGTCACTGGTATTCCTCCGGTCTGTGTCGAGCACGCTGTCTGGCGCACTGGTCTTAGTGTGGGCGGTCCCCGCCGGGCCGTCACCACCCGCGTCGAATGATTCCGATGGGGGCCGCGCCGCTCAACGGTTGGAACTGCCCCGCGGACATGGCCCCGGAATGGGACCTCTCGGTCGGATTCCAAGACCACTAAACCGCCAACGGGAGATTGTCACATCATCCATTTCGGGTGAGCCCCCAGCCCGCCGCGACGTGTCAGGCCAATACGACAAGAGGCCGGAAGCAACGGCTTCCGGCCTCTCGATATTTCAGCGCTTCTTGATGTGTGCCACTGGGTCGGTGTGGGCATCGACGATGTGTTTCGCCTTCTTCTCTGCCCGTTTTTCCTTGATGGTTTTAACCGACTTCTTCGACACGCTCTGGTGCGGCGTCTTGTCAGGCATGGTGCTCTCCCTCACGGCAGGGGCCAGGGGTAGCCCCGTCTTTTAAGCTACGCCTCGGGAACGGCGGCGTCCACGATCCCTGCGAAACGGCTGCCGACGCCGTCGTACACACTGCGCACGAGCCCGGGCCCGAGCACGGGGATCTCGCGTGCCTCGTGGTGCACGCAGCAGACGTACGTGAATTCCGGCCACCATTTTTTGGGCCGGGCCGCTTCGGAGAATCCGCAGACGGCACAGGTGAGCTGGACCCAGACGGGCCGCTTGCCGGTGCGGTTTGCCTTGGACTGGACCAGCCACGCCGGCGGGTTGTCCAGCAGCTCGCCCAGCTCGGCCTCGGACAGCCGGGGCGGGATGCCGTGACGGTGCGCCATTTCCAGGGGAATGTCGAGGATCTGGGCTGCTTCACGTCGGGTAACCATCCTTCAACGATACGGGAACGACGGCGGCCCGAAGCCACCACGGCGCCCCGGTGTTACCCTCGCCACACCGGCGGAGGCCTGAGGTTTTCAGCCGGCGAGGGCAAGCCCAAGCGCCGCGGCCGCGAGCCCCGCGAGAAGGTTCGCGCCGATGTTGAGCGCCGCCGCCCGGTACCGCTCTTCGCTGACCAGGCGGACCGTCGCGGTGGTCCATGAGCTGAAGGTGGTCAGGCCGCCGGCGAGACCGGTTGCGATCGCGGCGTGCCAGTCGGCGCCCAGCTCCAGGTGGCCGGTCAAGCCGATGGACCAACCGATGATGAAAGATCCGGCGACGTTGACCGTGAGCGTCGCCCAGGGCCAGTGCGGTCGGGAGCCCTGATGGTGCGCGAACCAGGAGTCGACGGCGAACCGCAGGAGTGCTCCCGCCACCCCGCAGGCCCCGACCACCAGCGCGGTCATCATTGGGCACCGCCGCGGAGGTCGGCGATCGCCTTGCCGGTTTTCCAGCCGGCCGCCGCGGCCCCGAGGCCCAGGACGAGCGAGAGCCCGAGGTAGGCCAGCCACGTGGCGTGGTAGCCGCCGCGGATCTGCTGGTCAATGGCGATCACCAGCGCCGAAAAGGTGGTGAAGGAACCCAGGAGGCCGGGGCCGATGCCGGCCCGCAGCCAGAAAGCCGTCTGTGGCCGCGCGATCCAGAGGGTGGTCAGGGTGGCCAGAACGAAACTCCCGGAGACATTGATCGCCAACGTGGTCCACGGCACCGCGCCGGCGCTTTCGGGAAAAATCAGGCCGGCGCCGAAACGCAGCTCGGTTCCGATCAGCCCGCCGACGGCGACGGCGGACCAGGCCTTCCAGCCCGGCACGCCGGGGCGCGGCACGGCCCGGCGCTCGTCCAGCGCACCCTTCACTCAGCTCTCCGTGACGCTGCAGCCGGCGTGCCCGGCATCGCTGTGGACCCAGAGGGCCGAGGCGACCTCGTCGGCGAAATCGAATTCGCGCGGTGCCGGGGCGGAACCGATCCGCACTACCATGGGGCCACCGAAGGGACGCCGGCCCACCACCTCCACTTCGGCGTCGAGGTCGATGTCCTCTGCGGCGAGATAGCGCAGGAGCTCCGGGTTGTCGTCGCTGATCCGGGTGATCCGGCCGGTGTGGCCGTCGTCGAGTTCGCTCAGGCGGTGGGCGGCGGGCATCAGCACCGAGCCGTCGGCTGCCGGGATGGGATCGCCGTGCGGGTCCCGGGTGGGGTTCCCCAGCTTGGCCGCCATGCGTTCAATAAAGGTGTCCGAGACGGCGTGCTCCAGGAGTTCGGCTTCGTCGTGGACCTCGTCCCAGCGGTATCCCAGCTCGCGGACGAGGAAAGTCTCGATCAGCCGGTGCCGCCGGACCATGGACAGGGCGAGCCGGACTCCATCGCTGGTGAGCGTGACGGCGCTGTAGGGCTTGTGGTCTACGAGGCCCTGGTCTTTGAGTTTGCGGACCATTTCCGACACCGAGGAGTTGGCGACGCCCAGGCGCTGCGCCAGCTGCGTGGAGGTGATGGGCTTGCGCTGCCACTCGGTGAACGAATAGATGACCTTGACGTAGTCCTCGATCGAGGAGGAGGGCGTACTGGTCTTCACAGACCTAAGCCTACCGTCAGCTGCCTCCGGAGAAAGTGAGCCACAGCAGGACCAGGTTAAGGGCCACGACGAGCACCACGCTGATGATGGCGGCGACTCGGAGGGCCGGGCCGTCGGCGAACCGGCCCATCAGGGCTTTGTTGCTGGTCAGCACCACCAGCGGGACCAGGACAAAGGGAATCCCGAAGCTGAGGACCACCTGGCTCAGGACGAGCGCCCAGGTGGGGTCGAAGCCCACCGCCAGCAGCACGACGGCGGGGATGAGGGTCACGACGCGCCGGGCCATGACGGGGATCCGGATCTTGAGCAGGCCCTGCATGATGGTGCCGCCGGCATAGCAGCCCACTGAGGTCGATGCCAGGCCGGAGGCGAGCAGCCCGACCGCGAAGATCACGCCGACGATCGGACCGAGATTGGCGGTGATGGCGGCGTGCGCGCCCTCGATCGTGTCCGTGCCTTCTTCGCCGCCGAGGGTGGAGGCGGCCAGGAGCAGCATGCCGATGTTGACCAGTCCGGCGATCGCGAGGGCGGCCACGACGTCGAACCGGGTGGCCCGGACCAGGCGCGCGATGGCCGCCGGGGGAACATGCAGGTGTTCGTCCGGCCGGTGCCGGTCCCGGGACAGGGCCGAGTGGACGTAGATGGCGTGCGGCATGACGGTGGCCCCGAGCATGCTGGCGGCCAACAGGACGGTGTCCGGTCCCTGGAAGCCGGGCATGAGCCCGGCCAGGGCGGCTCCCGGATCGGGCGGGCTGATGAAAAGCCCGGCCAGGAAGCCGACTGTGATGATGCCGAGCAGGAACATGATGATGAATTCAAACGGCCGCTGTTTCTGCCGGGCCTGGACCGCGAGCAGGAGCATCGACACGGCGCCGACAATCAGGGCGCCAAGGGGGAGGGGCAGGCCGAAAAGCAGGTACAGGGCGATTGCGCCGCCCACCACCTCCGCGAGATCGGTGGCGGCGGCGACAACTTCGGCCTGCACCCAGAAGGCGCGGCGCCAGAACGGCTTGAGCCGTTCACCAAGGATCTCCGGAAGGCTCTTGCCCGTGACGATCCCGAGCTTGGCGGACTGGTACTGGACGAGGACGGCCATGACGTTGGCGGCCACGAGGACCCACACCAGCAGGTAGCCGTACTGCGCTCCGGCGGTCAGGTTGGCGGCCACGTTTCCGGGGTCCACGTAGGCGATCGACGCCACGAAGGCCGGTCCCAACAGGCCGATCAGCGCCCTCCGGGCACCCGGGTGTTTGTAAGTGGGGGCGTCCTGCGCCGGTTGCCCGTGTCCCGTTAGCTCCAGCACTGCCAGCTCCTGTGATTGGCGCGTCGGCGTTGACGCGATGATCGGCGCCGGCCGGAAAACAGCCGGTGTCAAAGTTTCGTGTGCCTATAAGAAATTATTAGGCATACCGAAACAATAGGCCTGGCGGGCGCTGCGTGCAATCCGGGGGAATCCGGGGTGAGCGTGCATCAGGCCCGGAAGGCCCGCCACGTCTGGGTCAGGTAGGGCAGCCGGAGCACCTCGCCTGGGGTGTGCCCCAGGTGCTCGTGCAGGTACCAGGCGAGGTTGGCTGTGACCTTGGCCCGGGTGGAGTCCGATGCCGCGAGATAGTAGCTGCGGGACTTGGCCAGCTCCTGGATGTCCTCCGCCGTGACGGAATCCTCCCAGCGCGTCAGGTGGCTCTCCAGTCCGGTGAACTCGGGGCCCACGGCCGGACGGAAGTGTGGCTTGTGGACGTCCCCGGCGTGCATGATCCGGGAGAGCCGGTGCACCCAGGGCACGCTGGTGTCCAGCTGGTTCCAGATCAGGCCCAGCACGCCGTGCGGCCGCAGGATCCGGGCAATCTCGGCGCAGGCCAGGCCTGGGTCGCACCAGTGCCACGCCTGGGCAACCGTGACCAGGTCAAAGGACTCCGGCTCGAGACCGGTGTCCTCGGCGCTGCCCTCGATGGCGGTGACGTCCGGCAGGGTCCGGCGCAACTGCTCAAGCATGTCGGCAGAGGGGTCCACGGCCACCGTGGCCAGTCCGCGTTCTGCCAAAAGGGAAGTGAACTTCCCGGTGCCCGCGCCAATGTCCGCGGCGTCCCTGGCTCCCGCCCGGACCAGCCAGTCGGCCGACTCCTGCGGATAGCCGGGGCGGACGCGTTCATAGTGCTCGCCGCCGTCCTGGAAGCTTTGTCCGAGTTCCTGGCGCCGCTCGCTGTGCAGCTTCGGTCCGCTGTGGAGCCTGGGTCCGGCGCTTGCCACGTGCGATCTCCTTCGGGAAGGTCCTGCTTGTTACAGATACCTTTCGAATTTACCGCACCCGCGCCGGGCCCCGGTCCTGCGCTAGTCGAGGGTGCAGGGCGCAGCGCCGGCCGTGCCCGGGGTGTTCGGCGCCCAGTGGGGGTAGCTGCGGGTATCGTTGGCCGGCACCCAGCGCCCGGCGTCCACCACGTAATCCCAGCCGAGTCCGTTTTGCCGCAGCTGCTGCAGGCCGGCCAGCAGGCGTTCGGCGTCCTCCAGTCGTGAGCCGAGGCCGAAGCTGGCCCGCAGGGAGCCGGCGGGCAGGCCGAGCCGCTTGAGCAGCGGGTGGGCGCAGAAGCGGCCGTCGCGCAGGCCAATGCCGTGTTCGGCCGACAGGTAGGCGGCCACCAGTCCGGCGTCGTAGCCTGCCACGGAAAAGTTCACGACGCCGATCGTGCCGGTGTCCGGCTGATCGCCTCCAGTGGAAGAAGCGGAGGAAGAATCGGAAGCAGAATCGGCAAAGATCCGGTGCACGGTTACCCCTTCGATGCCCTGGAGGCCCTCGACGAGGAAGGACCGGATGGCGTCCTCGTGGGCCTGCCACTGCTCCGAGTCCAGGGCTGCAATGACCTGGGTGGCGCGGGCGAGGGCCGCCGCACCGAGGACGTTCGGCGAGCCGCCCTCGTGCCGGGCGGGTCCTGTGGTCCAGCTGACGGAGTCGAGCCGGGCATCGCGGACCGCGCCGCCGCCGGCCAGGTGCGGGGTGCCGGCGTCGAGCCAGTCCGTCCGCCCCACCAGCACGCCGGCGCCGAACGGGGCGTACAGCTTGTGCCCCGAGAAGGCGAGGTAATCGACGTCGTCCGCGGCGATATTGATCCGCCGGTGCGGGGCGAGCTGCGCGGCGTCGACAACGATCCTGGCGCCGTATTCGTGCGCCAGTGCGGCCAGGGTCCGGATCGGGAGGATCTCCCCGGTGACGTTGGAGGCGCCAGTGACGGCCAGCAGGCTGACGCCGCCGCGGGCGAGTTCGTCGCGCAGGCGGTCCACGGTGGCCGCGAGGGTGGCGGCGGCCACGACGCTGCGGTGCGGGACATTCTGCCAGGGCAGGAGGTTGGCGTGGTGTTCGATGTCGAGGTAGAGGACCTCGCCCGCGGGCCGCCCGTCGCGCAGCGGCAGGCAGCCGGCCAGCAGGTTCAGGGAATCGGTGGTGTTGCGCGTGAAGATCACGGAATCGCCGGGCCGGCCGCCCACGAAGTCCCGCACGATGTCCCGAGCGTTCTCGTAGACGGAGGTGCTGATCTGCGATGCGTAGCCGGCGCCACGGTGCACGCTTGCGTAGTACGGCAGGATTTCGTTCAGGTAGGCCGAGACCACGGACAGGGCCGGGGCAGAGGCGCCGTAGTCGAGGTTGGCGTAGCGCGCGTGGCCGCCGGTGATCAGCGGGGCCTGGATCTCGGCCCCGGTGACGGCTGCCAGCGGGCGGGCCGCGAGGGCAAGCCGTGCATGGAATTCAGGGGCAACGGGGAAAATGGCAGTTGTCATGGGACCTCACTCGAACAGGACCCCACACCGTGGGAATCCGCGCTTGCCGGGTCCGTTCCGGACCGGCCAGGTCGTCACCCGGGGCACCCCACCGCGACTGGAGGGTTGCCGGCCAGCAAACCGGGGTTTAGCGCTGGCACTCGTGACCTGCATCGAGCGTAGGACATCGGCGCAGCCGGGGAAAAGGCGGCCGCCGATTGTGAAGCGGATTATTACGGGCGCGGATCAGTTGTTCGGGTGGGCCTGGAAGAGGTCGTCGAGTCCGGGGTTGAGACGCTTGAGGACTTCCGAGTGCAGGATCGAATTGGTGGCCAGGGCGTTGCCGCCGAAGGGGCCGTCCTCGCCTTCGAGCGAGGTGAAGCGGCCGCCGGCCTCGGTCACGATCGGCACCAGGGCGGCCATGTCGTAGAGATTCAGCTCGGGTTCGCAGGCGATGTCCACGGCTCCCTCGGCCACGAGGCAGTACGACCAGAAGTCACCGTAGGCGCGGGTCCGCCACACTTCCTCGGTCAGGCCCAGGAACTCATCCAGGTTCCCGCGTTCCTTCCAGCCGCCAAGGCTGGAGTAGGACAGCGACGCGTCCTCGAGATTGGAGACGTTGGATACCTTCAACCGTGTGGCGGCGGCGAGCGAGCGGCCGGTGTAGGCGCCTGCACCCTTGGCGGCCCACCAGCGCTTGCCCAGTGCCGGCGCGCTGACGACGCCGACCACCGGCTCGCCCTCATCGACGAGGGCGATCAGGGTGGCCCAGACCGGGACGCCGCGGACAAAGTTCTTCGTGCCGTCGATCGGGTCGATGATCCACCGGCGGGAACCGTGGCCCGAGCTGCCGAACTCTTCGCCCAGGACCGCGTCACGCGGACGTGACCGGGAGAGCTGGCCGCGGATGGCCTCTTCCGCGGACTTGTCGGCATCGGTGACGGGTGTGAGGTCGGGCTTCGTCTCGATCCGAAGGTCGAGCGCCTTGAAGCGGCTCATGGTCTGGGAATCGACCGAATCTGCCAGTACATGGGCAAGGCGCAGGTCATCGTTGTAGCTCGAAGCTGGTTGGCTCATGGTTCCAAACTACCGTCAAACCCGGCTGCCGGGCGGGAGGCCGCGGCTCGGCGCCGCCGCCCCGTTGCCGGTCCGGCTAGGAAACGGTGCCCAGTTCCTTGGTTTCCTGCGCTTCCATCCGCGGGTCAGTGCCCAGCAGCCGGCGCAGGGACGCGAGCCTGGCCGGTCCCGAGGGCCCCGCGTGCCCGGCCGCAACCCACTTGTCGACCCCGCAGTTGACGGCGGTGGAGTCATGCTTGCAGCCGCGTTCGCAATCATCGGTGCCCGGTTCCAGGTCCGGGAAGGAACGCAGGATCCGGTCCGGGTCCACGTGGGCCAGGCCGAAGGACCGGATGCCGGGGGTGTCGATGATCCAGCTCCCGGCCGGGGCATCGTTGACTTTGAGCGCCAGTGCCGACGAGGACGTGTGGCGGCCGCGGCCGGTGACCGCGTTCACGCCTCCCGTGGCCCGCTCGGCCCCGGTCAGGGCGTTGACCATGGTTGACTTGCCGACGCCGGAGTGGCCCAGCATCACGGTGACCTTGCCGTCGAGGTAGTCGCGCAGCTGGGATACCGCGTCCTTGTCGAGCCGGGCGGAGAGCCCGTCGTCGGAGCGGGCGTCGATGCCGGAAGCGGCGGAGTCGGCGGTCTTGGAGATGATGACGGGGAAGTCGAGGTGCTGGTAGTTGGACAGCAGCTCGGCGGGATCCTTGACGTCGGCCTTGGTGACGAGCAGCAGCGGTTCGATGCCGGCGTCGTACGCGGCGACCAGTGCGCGGTCGATGAAACCGGTCCGCGGCTCGGGGTTGGCGGCGGCGACCACCACCACCAGCTGGTCGGCATTGGCCACGACGGCACGTTCGATCGGGTCCGTGTCGTCGGCGCTGCGGCGCAGCAGCGTCTTGCGGTCCTGGATCTTGACCAGCCGCGCCAGGGTGTCGGGCTCGCCGGTGACATCCCCGACCAGGGAGACGAAATCGCCGGCAACCACCGGGTTGCGGCGCAGCTCCCGGGCACGGGCCGCGATGATCTTGCGTTCGTCCGCGGTCCCCTCGCCGACGACGGCGGTGTAGCGGCCGCGGTCAACGGTGATGATGCGTCCGGTGACGGCGTCGTCGTAGCTGGGCCGGTCCTTGGTGCGGGGCCGTGTGCCCTTCTTGTTCGGCCGGATCCGGACGTCGGACTCGTCCCAGGAATCAGTGCTGCGTGCCACCGGCGGTGTCCTCATCTGCGGCGGGTCCCTGGGCCAGCATCGCTTCCCAGAGTTGCGGGAAATCGGGCATGGTCTTGGCCGTGGTTGCGATGTCCTCGACTTCCACGCCGGCTACGGCAAGGCCGAGGATGGCGCCGGCGGTTGCCATGCGGTGGTCCGCATAGCTGTGCACCACGCCGCCGTGCAGCGCGGCCGGGCGGATGATGAGGCCGTCGGAGGTTTCTTCGGCGTCGCCGCCGAGGCGGTTGATTTCGGCGACGAGGGCGGCGAGCCGGTCCGTTTCATGGCCGCGGAGGTGGGCGATACCGCCCAGCCGTGAGGGGCCGGTGGCGAGGGCGCACAGCGCGGCTACGGTGGGGGCGAGTTCGCTGGTCTCGTCGAAGTCGCCGCCCTTGATCTCCGGCCCTCCGCTGACGGTCAGTGTGCCGCCGTCAACCGTCACCGTGGCGCCCATAGCGGTCAGGATTCCGCGCCAGAGATCACCCACCTGGGTGGTTTCCGCGGGCCAGTTCGGGATCCGCACGGTGCCGCCGGTGGCCAGGGCCGCCGCGAGGAAGGGTCCGGCGTTCGAGAGGTCCTGCTCGATCCGGACGTCGAAGGAGCGGATCGGGCCGGGGGAGACAACCCAGTGGTTCGGCACCGAGTCGTCGACCGCCACGCCCACACCGCGCAGAACGGCCACGGTCATGTTGATGTGGTCCAGGCTCGGCACGGGCTTGCCGACGTGTTCGCTGCTTTGATGTTCGAGGTGGAGTCCCTCGGTGAAGCGCGCCCCGGCCAGCAGCAGGGCGGAGACAAACTGGGACGAAGCGCTGGCATCAATGACCAGGTGGCCGCCGCGCACTTCACCAGAGCCGTGCACCGTGAACGGCAACGACGACGCCGGACCGCCGTCGGGTGCGGTGACTGCCACACCCAGGCCGGCGAGAGCCTCGATCATGGTGCCCATGGGGCGTTTGCGGGCATGCGGGTCGCCGTCGAAACGGGACTCACCGCGGCGCAACGCGGCCACCGGCGGCACAAAGCGCATGACTGTACCGGCCAGGCCGCAGTCGATCGCCGTGTCCGCCGACACGGTATCCATGCTGATCGGGACGATTTCCAGGTCGGGGCCGAAGGCGCCGTCGCCGGGCACTTCCGTGACGGTGGCCCCCAACTGCCGCAGGGCCTCAATCATCAGCGCGGAATCCCGGGAGTGCAGGGGAGCGCGCAGCCGGGAAGGTCCGTCCGCGAGGGCGGCGAGCACGAGGTACCGGTTGGTCAGTGACTTGGATCCGGGAACGGTGACAGTGGCATCGACCGGCCGTGCTGCGAAGGGGGCGGGCCAGTGCGTACCGGCGTCGGCTGCATGGGGACCGGCTGCGTGGGGGCCGGCAGGGTGGGACGGGGCAGCTGCAGAGGGGGTGGTGCCAGTCATTACCGTCTTAGGCCCCGGCAGAGTGGTCTGCGGCCTTGCGGACGACTTTGTCGGCCTTCTTCAGCTGCTTGTTGGTGGTCTTGCGGGCATCGGCGGCGAGGTGTCCGGCGCTCTTCCTGGCATCGGCGGCCAGGTGCCCGGCGCGCCAGGCCAGGCTGGGCTTGCCGGCGGTATCGACCGCGGCGAGGAGCACGCCGCCGGTGAGGGAGACGTTTTTCAGGAGCTGTTTGCGGCGGGCGTCGCGGGCTTCCTTCGAGGAGATGTCCGCGCTGCGCCATTCGACGTAGCCGTTCAGGAGCGAAATGACGGCGAGCAGGGTGGCCGCCAGCCGGGCCGACTTACCGAGGGCGAAGCAGACGCCGGCACCGATCTGGGTGCCGCCGATCACGCGTGCCACGACTTTCTCATTTGGCTGGAACGGCAAGGCGTCGGCCGCACGCCGCAACAAGGGGGACAGCTGGGCCGCAGTGTCATCCGCGTTCTTGAGCTTGTCCATGCCGGCGAGGACGAAACTGGAGGCGAGCATGGGCCGGGCGAGAAAGCGGACAAACGACATGAATTTCCTCCTGGATGGACGAACAGCGGCTTCACTGCGGGAGAACCGGTTCTAGTCTTGCACTTTTGCGGAATATTTGCCCGCAGGACGTGGTTGTGAAAGGCAGATCCCAGCAGGCTAACGAAGGCGGAGATTTGACTCTGGTCAAAGACAGGGCGGAACCGGAAGCCGGTTCCGGGCAATCATGGACCCTCGCGCTTGCGTCGGTTCCGGGTGCCCGGCGGAAGGTGACAGTAGACTTGAACGCAATGAGCACCATGGACCCGGCCGTTGCGGCCATGCACGAGGTTGCCGGAAACGACGCCACGCCCACCAAGACACCTGATGCCGGCACGCCCGCCGCTTTGGAGACCGAGGTGGACGGGAAGCCCCTTGATGTCTCCTCCGAGTCCGCGGAAGAGCGCCGGGTGCGCTTTGAGCGTGACGCCATGCAGTACGTGGACCAGCTGTATTCGGCGGCCATGAGGATGGCCCGGAACCCCTCCGACGCCGAGGACCTGGTCCAGGAGGCGTATACGAAGGCGTTTTCCGCATTCCACCAGTACAAGCCCGGAACCAATCTGAAGGCCTGGCTGTACCGCATCCTCACTAACACGTACATCAACCTGTACCGGAAGCGTCAGCGCGAGCCGCTGCAGTCGAATTCGGACACCATTGAGGACTGGCAGCTGGCCCGCGCCGAGTCGCATACGTCCTCGGGACTGCGTTCGGCGGAGGCTGAGGCCCTGGACCACCTGCCCGACTCGGATGTGAAGCGCGCCCTCCAGTCGATTCCGGAGGAATTCCGGCTGGCCGTGTACTTCGCCGACGTCGAGGGTTTCGCGTACAAGGAAATTTCGGACATCATGAACACCCCCATCGGGACCGTCATGTCGCGGCTGCACCGCGGCCGGAAGATGCTGCGGGACATGCTGGCGGACTATGCCGCCGAACGAGGATTCAGGGCCGCCACCGAGTCAAGCGCCGCGGCCGACAGCAACAAACAGGAGAACAGGAAATGAGCGACTGCCAGGGACTGGGCGATTGCGATGACGCCCGGATGCAACGTATCTATGAATATCTGGATGGTGCGCTCACGCGTGCAGACATCGCAGAGATCAAGGACCACCTGGACAGTTGCCCGGAGTGCCTGGAGCAGTACGACCTCGAATGTGTCATCCGCGTGATGGTCAAGCGTTCGTGCACGGAAGCAGCTCCGGAAAACCTCAAGAACTCCATCCTGGACCGGATTCACTCGATCCGGACAGTGGAAGCGTGAGCCGGACCAGGGAAGCCTGAGCCGACATAAACGAATGACCCCGGAATCCGTGAGGATTCCGGGGTCATTCGTTTAAAGCTGTCATTCCAAGCTTTGCTTAGGCGTTGGGGCGCTTACCGTGGTTCGCGCCGCCACGCTTACGGTCACGACGTTTACGTGCACGTTTGCTCATAGCTGGCCTCCTTAATCTTGGTACTCAAAAGAGCTGCCCTCAAGTCTCCCACATCGCGGCACCCGCCGCGAACCGGAGGCCCGTGCTACGGGCCGCGGCCGGTCCGGCCCGGCCTCAGCCCTCCAACGAATTTCGGATCGAGATCCGGGCCTGGTCCAGCACGGTCCTGACCGTTTCGAGCGTGACGGCGGTAACCGGACGGCTCCCGGCATGACGGCGCAGTTCCACCCGCATGTCGTCCCGGAACGCCTGCACCAGCATTTCCGCCTCCTTCAGCCGCCGTTCGCCCTCCGGGGAGTACCGCGGGCTTCCCGCGCCGCCGGCAGTGCCCGTCCCGCCGGCAGAACCGGCGGCGCGGGCCGAGGTCCGGGCCGCCTCCGCCGTGGCCGCAAGGTCGGCCCGGAGGCCGCGCATGTTGACGCGGATGTCCTGGCGCAGGTTGTCGGCAAGCCGGCGGACCGACGCCGAGATGTCGTTCTCGACGCCGGCGAGTTCGTCCCGCCGGCGGTTCAGTTCCGTGAGGCCGGCCGGAGTGATGCTGTAGTTGGTGCGGCGGCCTTCCGTGCGGGTGGCGACGAGCCCTTCCTCTTCGAGCTTGCCCAGGCGCGGGTAGATGGTTCCGGCACTGGGGGAGTACGTGCCGCCGAAACGCTCGCTGAGCGCCTTGATCAGCTCGTAGCCGTGCTTGGGGCCCGATTCGAGCAGGGCGAGCAGGTACAGCCGCAGCGCCCCGTGGGCGAAGACGGGAGGCATCAGAGGGCCGTTTCGGTGTCCGGGCTGGGCTGGCCGTGGAAGAGCGACGTTTTTCCGGAGACCGAGTTGGTCCGGACCAGCATCAGCTTGGCGTCCGGTCCCGCAATGGTCTGCACCGTGCCGCCGGGCTGGACGTACCTCGTGTCATCGATGACCACCGCGCCGCTGGCGGACTTGGCCACGATGTCCACCCCGACGTCGTGCGGCAGCCGGATGGTGACGTCGCCGGAGACCGAATTGGCGCCAAAGTCATGGGTGAAGCCGTGCAGGTCGAAGTTCAGGTCGCCGCTGACGGTGTTCGCCCGGATGTTGCTGAATTCGCCCGAGGCCGTCACTTCACCGGAGACGCTCTTGGCGGTCAGGACGCCGCGGTGGTTGCGGGCAATCACCTCGCCGCTGACAGTGTTGACGGACAGGTTGCCGGCGGTGCCGTCGGCCAGCACGGATCCCGAGACGGTGTTGAGCCGGGTGTGGCCGCTGAGCCCGGAAACCATGCCGTCGCCACTCACCGTCCCGGCCTCGACCTCGACGCCGGCCGGCAGGGCGATGCTGATGACCACCGAGTTGCTGCTGCCGTTGTTGACGGTGCTCATCAGGTTCTTGAACCAGCCCTGCGGGCCGTGCAGCTGGTGGCGGACTTCCAGGCGGCCGTTGACGATCGAAACCGACAGGGGATCGCCTTCGATTTCGGAGACCTCGATCCTGGCAACGTCCTCGTCATGGGTGACGACGTCGAAGCGGCCGCGGACAATCCCGAGTTTGAGGGAGTGGACGCCGTCGACGTCGATGGTCTGCGGGCCGGTCACGGTCCACGTGTTCTCTGACATGGTTCCTCCGGAAAGGCGAAAGGGGCTGGGCAACTAACGATATATCGCGACTATGAAGTCACGATATATCGCGCTTGCCGGCAGGTCAAGATATATCGCGAAATCCCCTGGAGGGTGGGACCCGGCGCGACCGGTTGCCTGCTTACCCGCCTATTCCGGAGTGTCCAGGCCCAGCCACTGGAACCAGCCGCGGTGCAGCACGAGCCAGGCCATGAGGCCATAGCCGGCCTGGCCGGGCGTGCCGCCGTTGGCCGCGAGGTCCTGGCGCCACTGCTCGTGGTTCAGCAGCGGCGAGAACGTGTCGACATAGAGGTGCTTCCGGCGCGTCGTGACGTCGGCGAAGGCGGTGTTGAGCTCGCCGAGCCTGCGGTTCTGTGCGGGGTCGAGCGTGGGCGGCGGGCCCACGACGAAGACCTCGATCTTGTTCTGGGAGGCGGAGTCCAGGATGTTGGCCAGGTTCAGGCGGCTTCGGGCAGTGGACAGGCCGAACTCAATGTCGCGTCCTGACAGGCCGATCACCAGGCGGTTTTCGTGGTGGTTGCCGAATCGTCGGCCCGACTCCTCGAGCCAGCGGGCTGCAAGGCCCTCGGTGCCCTCTTCGGGGCATGGCAGGGAGTAGCACTCCAGGGCCACGCTGTCCTGCGGCGTGCGGGCCAGGACCCGGCCCAGCCAGCCCAAGGCGCGCGGATCACCAAGCCCGGCCAACAGCTCGTCCCCAACGGCTGCGATCCGCAGCTTCCGATCTTCCACGACTACCTCTTCACTTCAACGCTGTCCATCAAGCTGACCACTAATAGTCCATTAAACAGAACCGCCCGGCCGGAGTGTTGTTGTTTCAGTCTCCGGCCGGGCAGTAATGCCGCTATTTACGAGCGAATGCCTGCTTGAGCAGGGAGTCCTGTTCTGCCGCGTGGCGCTTCATCGACCCTGCCGCGGTGGAGGCCGAGGCGGGGCGGGAGATGAGGCGGACCCGGCGGTCCAGGGCGTCCGGCAGGTTCAGGCCGATGAACGGCCACGGACCCTGGTTGGCCGGTTCATCCTGCGCCCAGACCACTTCGGCGTTCGGGTACTTGGCCAGCTCCGCGGCGATCTCGTCGGCCGGCAGCGGGTACAGCTGCTCGACGCGGACGATCGCCGTGGTCTTGTTCTCGGTCTTCTGCCGGGTGGACAGCAGATCGTAGTACAGGCGTCCGGAGACCAGCAGCACGCGTTCGACGGCGTCGGCCTGCAGCTGCGCGTGTTCCGGAATGACCGGGCGGAACGAGCCGGTGGTGAAGTCCTCCACGGAGGACGCGGCGGCCTTGAGGCGGAGCAGCTGCTTGGGCGTGAAGATGATGAGCGGCTTGCGCGGCCTGCTGTACGCCTGGCGGCGCAGCAGGTGGAAGTGCGAGGCCGACGTCGTGGGGTTGGCCACGATCATGTTCTCTTCGGCGCACATCTGCAGGAAGCGCTCGATGCGGGCGGAGGAGTGGTCCGGGCCCTGGCCCTCGTAGCCGTGCGGCAGCATGAGAACCAGCGAGGACCGCTGGCCCCATTTCTGCTCGGCCGAGGAGATGAACTCATCGATGATGGTCTGCGCGCCGTTGACGAAGTCACCGAACTGCGCTTCCCAGAGCACCAACGCATCCGGGCGTTCCACCGAGTATCCGTATTCGAAGCCCATGGCGGCGTATTCGGAGAGCAGCGAATCGTAGATCCACAGCTTCGCCTGGTCATCCGAGAGGTGGGACAGCGGAAGCCACTCGTCGCCGTTGGCGCGGTCGTGGAAGACGGCGTGGCGCTGCACGAAGGTGCCGCGGCGCGAGTCTTGGCCTGCGAGCCGGACGGGGACGCCTTCCATGATGAGCGAACCGAACGCGGCCAGTTCACCGAAGCCCCAGTCGATGCCGCCTTCGCGGGACATCGCCTCACGCTTCTCCAGCAGCTGCTTGAGCTTGGCGTGGACGGTGAAGCCGTCCGGGATATCGGTGTGGGCCTTGCCGATGCGGGCCAGGGTCTCCGCGGAGATCGCGGTGGATACCGGCGCGCTGACGCCGGAATCGGACTGCTGGGCCATCGGGCGTTCCAGGTCCGACACCGCGGCCGAATCGGCCGTGATGATCGGGATCGGGGACGTCTGGGCCGCGTGGGTTTCCGCGAAGACGCGTTCCAGGCGTTCCTGGTAGTCCCGCAGCAGCTGCTCGGCTTCTTCCTCGGTGATGTCACCGCGGCCGATCAGTGATTCGGTGTACAGCTTGCGGACCGAGCGCTTGGCCTCGATCAGGTTGTACATCAGCGGCTGGGTCATCGAGGGGTCATCGCCCTCGTTGTGGCCGCGGCGGCGGTAGCAGACCATGTCGATGACAACGTCCTTGTGGAACCGCTGACGGAACTCGTAGGCAAGCTGCCCGATGCGGACCACGGCCTCCGGGTCGTCGCCGTTCACGTGGAACACCGGTGCCTGGATCATCTTGGCGACGTCAGTGGAGTACGTGGAGGAACGCGAGGACGACGGTGCAGTGGTGAAGCCGACCTGGTTGTTGACCACGATGTGGATGGTGCCGCCGGTGCGGTACCCGCGCAGCTGGGAGAGGTTGAGCGTTTCCGCGACCACGCCCTGGCCCGCGAAGGCGGCGTCGCCGTGCACCATGATCGGCAGCACGGGGAACGCCTCGCCCTGGTCCAGGCGGTCCTGCTTGGCACGGACGATTCCTTCGAGGACGGAATCGACGGCCTCAAGGTGGGACGGGTTCGCGGCGAGGTAGACCTTGGTCTCCTTGCCGTTGTCCGAGGTGAAGGTGCCCTCGGTGCCCAGGTGGTACTTGACGTCACCGGAGCCCTGCACGGAGCGCGGGTCCTGGGTGCCTTCGAATTCGCGGAAGACCTGCGCGTAGGTCTTGCCCGCGATGTTGGTCAGCACGTTGAGCCGGCCGCGGTGGGCCATGCCGATCGCCACTTCGTCGAGTTCGTCGTCGGCGGCGTCGGAGATGATCGCGTCCAGCAGCGGGATCAGGGACTCGCCGCCCTCGAGTGAGAAGCGCTTCTGGCCGACGAACTTCGTCTGCAGGAAGGTCTCGAAGGCCTCGGCGGCGTTGAGCTTGGAGACGATGCGCAGCTGCTCGTCGCGGCTCGGCTTCGAGTACGGGTGCTCCAGCTGGTCCTGGAACCACTTGCGCTCGGCCGGGTCCTGGATGTGCATGTATTCGATGCCGGCGGTGCGGCAGTAGGCATCACGGAGGACGCCGAGGATGTCGCGGAACTTGAGCATCGGCCTGCCGCCGAAGCCGCCGGTGGGCCACTCGCGGTCCAGGTCCCACAGGGTCAGGCCGTAGGTCAGGACATCGAGGTCCGGGTGCTTGCGCTGGACGTACTCGAGCGGATCGGTGTCCGCCATGAGGTGGCCGCGCACGCGGTAGGCGTGGATCAGCTGCTGGATCCGGGCGACCTTGTTGATCTCGTCGGCCGGGTCCACCTGCAGGTCGGGGCTCCAGCGCACGGGCTCGTAGGGGATGCGCAGGGACTCGAAGATCTCGTCGTAGAAGTTCTGTGCGCCCAGCAGCAGCTGGTGCACGAGCTTGAGGAACTCGCCGCTGCCGGCACCCTGGATGACGCGGTGGTCATAGGTGGACGTCAGCGTGAGGACCTTGCTGATCGCGTTCTGCGCGATGATCTTCTCGCTGGCACCCTGGAACTCGGCCGGGTAGTCCAGTGCGCCGACGCCGATGATGGCGGCCTGGCCCTTGGACAGGCGCGGGACCGAGTGGACGGTGCCGATGCCGCCGGGGTTGGTCAGGGACACGGTGGTGCCGGAGTGGTCGTCCGCGGTCAGCTTGCCGTTGCGGGCACGCTTGATCAGGTCCTCGTAGGTGTGCCAGAACTCGGAGAAGTTGAGGGTCTCCGCCTTCTTGATGTTCGGGACCATGAGCAGGCGGGTGCCGTCGGGCTTGGGCATATCGATCGCGATGCCGAAGTTCACGTGCGCCGGCTGGACAGCCACCGGCTTGCCGTCGATCTCGTCGTAGTAGACGTTCATCGACGGGAACTGGGACAGGGCGCGGATGACGGCGTAGCCGATCAGGTGCGTGAAGGAGACCTTGCCGCCGCGGGCGCGGGCCAGGTTGGAGTTAATGACCACGCGGTTGTCGATCAGGAGCTTCGCCGGGATGGCGCGCACGCTCGTGGCGGTCGGCACTTCCAGGCTGGTGACCATGTTCGAGGCGATCGCCTTGGCCGGGCCGCGCAGGACCGAGACGACGTCTTCTTCGGGAGCCGTCGGGGCCTTGAGGTTCTTGGGCAGCTGCGCCGGGATCGGCGCGGTGCCGGGGCCGGCGTCGGAAGTCTTGGAGCCGTCCCGGGCGACGGTGGCCGGGGCTTTCTTGGCGGCGGGCGCAGCCGGGGCGGCGGGGGCTGCGGGCGCAGCCGGGGCGGCGGGGGCTGCGGGCGCAGCCG